>JAFVUT010000087.1 GCA_017502545.1 Ruminiclostridium sp. | reverse complement strand
TCTTTCTACCCTCCTGCCTTACTCGCCGACGATAACGCCCATGGAACGAGCGGTACCAGCGATCATGCTCATGGCGGCCTCGATGCTTGCTGCATTCAGGTCGCGCATCTTGGTCTCAGCGATCTTGCGGACGTCTTCCTTGCTGATGGTAGCAACCTTGTCCTTGTTGGGAACGCCGGAGCCGGACTCGATGTTGCAAGCCTTCTTGATCAGGACGGCTGCGGGGGGAGTCTTGGTGATAAAGGTGAAGGAACGGTCAGCGTAAACGGTGATGACGACGGGAATGATCAGGCCGACATCGTTCTTGGTACGCTCGTTGAATTCCTTGGTGAATGCTGCGATGTTAACGCCGTGCTGACCCAGAGCGGGGCCAACAGGGGGTGCAGGGGTTGCCTTGCCGGCAGGGATCTGCAGTTTTACGTATCCAGTTACTTTCTGTGCCACTTAGAGCACCTCCATTTTCAAATGTGGTTGGACGGAGCTTGGCTCCTCCCACGTTTGCGCCTTCTGCGCAAAGTACAACGGGTGGATCAGATGGATTCGATCTGATCCAGATCCAGCTCGACCGGGGTCTCACGGCCGAACATGGAAACAACGACACGGACCTTTTGGCGCTCCACGTCGATCTCTTCCACGATACCCAGGAAGGATTCCAGTGCGCCGTCGGTGATGCGGACGTTGTCGCCGATTTCGTAGGTCACCATGACCTCCCGCTTTTCCACGCCCATGGCGGCGATCTCGTCGTCGGTCAGGGGGATGGGCTTGTTGCCGGAGCCAACGAAGCCGGTCACGCCGCGCACATTGCGCACCAGGTGCCAGGTCTCGTCGGTCATGACCATCTTCACCAGCACATAGCCGGGGAACACCTTGCGTTCCACAGTCTTGGTGCCGGAGTCGGTGATCTCGGTAACGGTCTCCATGGGGATGTTGACCTCCAGGATGAGGTCGCCCATGTTGCGGTTTTCTACGGCTTTTTCAATGGTGGCTTTTACGGTGTTTTCATACCCGGAATAGGTATGAGCCACATACCATTTTGCGCCCTCAGCCATTTCGGTTCACCTTAGTTGCCGAAGAGGGAGAGCAGAGCGTCGATGACGGCGCTGGCAATGCCATCGAAGATCCAGACGATGATGCCAACGACGATTGCGCAGGCAATAACGGTACCGGTTCTCTTGATGGTATCCGCCTTGGAAGGCCATGCGACCTTCTTCAGCTCGGACTTCAGCTCACGGAAGAACTTGCCGATGCGCTTGCCAATGCCGGGCTTCTTGTCCTTCTTGGCCTTGGCGGGCTTGTTCTCCTTGGCGGGCTTGGTCTTGGCCTCTGCGCTCACATCCTGCTGGGTCACCTTTTCTTTTTCAGACATTTCAGTTCACCCTTCTTTCTTACAGGGAATGTGGGCCATCATCACTTAGTCTCGTTATGAACGGTGTGCTTTCTGCAGAAGGGGCAGTACTTGTTCATCTCTAAGCGGTCGGGGGTATTCTTCTTGTTCTTCATAGTGTTGTAGTTGCGCTGCTTGCACTCGCTGCATCTGAGAGTGATCTTTACACGTGCGCCGGGCTTTGCCATGTTGCGGCACCTCCTTTACGTTGTTCGGCCCTGGAAAAAACAAATCGCCGAGCTCGGCCATTGCCTGTTCCCAGGCGATCCCGATCTCGGCGAAACATCCTCACAAAAAGCGCATACAAGGGCTTTGTATGCTGGAAAGAGTACGGCGTGATCGGCATCGGTTGCCTCCCTATGTCCTGAAGATTGGTCAAGGGTTTGCGGACATATACCGTAATATGCGCGCAAAAAAATAGGCCCTTTTCATAGGTGATGCTATGATACCATGCCGTGCTACACTTTGTCAAGCACATTTTCGGGAAAAAACATAGGTCCATCAAGGGGTATGCCGTGTATTTTCACCAAGGCAGAGGGCACACCGACCTTGACACTCTGGGGTCGATAGGATAAGATATAAGTATCAAAAGGATGTGATATAAACCATGAGAATTATGGCCATCGATTACGGCGATGCCCGCACCGGCGTTGCCCTGTCTGATATCACCGGCCTCTTGGCCGGACAGACCTTCCTGGTGAAGAGCCGGAAGGAGGACGTGGTCCTGGAGGAGCTCACCGCCCTGGCGAAACAGCAGGGGGCAGAGGAGCTGGTCCTGGGCTACCCCAAGAACATGGACGGAACCTTAGGTCCCCGGGCGGAAAAATGCGCGGCCTTTGGGGAGCGGCTGAAGGAGGCCACCGGCCTGCCCGTCATCCTGTGGGATGAGCGCCGCACCACCGTGGATGCCCACCGCATCCTGGGGGAGCAGGGGGTCCGTTCCAAAAACCGCAAGGATAAGATCGACTCTGTGGCTGCCACCCTGATCCTGGAGGGCTACCTGACCTTCAAGCGGGTCCAGGCCCAGAGAGCGCAACAGGAGGAGAGCCATGGATAAAGACACCAGAGACCTCCAGTACCATATCGCTCTATGCCCCGGGGATGTGGGCCGCTATTGTATCCTCCCCGGAGATCCTGCCCGCAGCAAGATCATCGCCATGTTCTTTGATGATGCGGTCCATGTGGCCACCAACCGGGAGTACACCACCTACACCGGCACCCTCCTGGGGGAGAAGGTCAGCGTGTGCTCCACCGGCATCGGCGGCCCCTCTGCCGCCATCGCCATGGAGGAGCTGGCCGCCATCGGTGTGGACACCTTCCTTCGTGTGGGTACCTGCGGGGGCATCGACCTGAAGGTCAAGAGCAACGATGTGGTGGTTGCCACCGGCGCCGTCCGCAACGAGGGCACCAGCCGGGAGTATGCCCCCATCGAATTCCCAGCCGTGGCCGACTACGAGGTGGTCACCGCCATGGTCCAGGCCGCCAGAGACAGCGGCCACCCCTGGCATGTAGGTGTGGTCCAGTGCAAGGACTCCTTCTACGGCCAGCACTCCCCCCACCGGATGCCCGTGTCCTATGAGCTGGAGGCCAAATGGGAGGCCTGGAAGCGTCTGGGTGTCCTGGCCAGCGAAATGGAATCCGCCGCCCTCTTCACCGTGGCCGCCCATCTGGGGGTCCGGTGCGGCTCTCTCTTCCACGTGGTGTGGAACCAGGAGCGGGAGAAGGCCGGTTTAGACCAGGAGGAGTCCCACGATGTCCTCCGCTCTGTAGAAGTTTGTATTGAAGCCCCGAAGAACCTGATCCGTCAGGACCGTGAAAAGGAGGCCAACCATGAGTAACGAAATCAAGCACTCCTGCGTGGACTGTGCTGTGACCCTGTGCGACGCCCACAACCCGGGCAAGAAATTCCCGCCCTTCTGCATCAGCAGAGCCATGACCGAGGAGCAGCGGGATAAGTCCCTGAAAGAGTACTTCACCGACCCTGAGGACAAGAAGCTCATCCAGGTGGCCGCCATCGTGGAGGCCGAGGGCTACCGCAAGTGGCCCCGGGTCCAGGAGACCATCATGTTCGCCAAGCGCATGGGCTACAAGAAGATCGGCATCGCCACCTGCACCGCCCTCATCAAGGAGAGCCGGGTGCTGACCAAGATGCTCCGGGCCAACGGCTTTGAGGTCTACGGCATCAGCTGCAAGGCCGGTGAGGTCCCCAAGACCGAGCTGGGCATCCACCCCAAGCACCACGGCCCCGGCCACATGGCCTGCAACCCCGTCCTCCAGGCCCAGATCCTGGAGGAGGAGGGCACCGACCTGAACATCGTCATGGGCCTGTGCGTGGGTCACGACATCCTGTTCAACAAGCACTCCCATGCCCCCACCACCACCCTGGTGGTGAAGGACCGGGTCACCATGCACAACCCGGCCGTTCCCCTCTACCATGCAGACGGTTACTATCAGAACCTCTGTGAGGACATTGGAGAATAAGTTTGGTAGTACATCAGGCTCCCTCTGACGAGGGAGCTGTCGCGAAGCGACTGAGGGAGAGATAACGAGTCCCAGAGGGTCATATCTTTCCTTCGCGTTGCGGTATCTCTCCCTCCGTCACGGCTGCGCCGTGCCACCTCCCTCGTCAGAGGGAGGCATACAGCAAACATCTACCCGCTCCGGTTCTTTCCGGGGCGGGTTTTTCATAGGCTGACTGGAAAGGAGGGAGAAGGATGGAGCAGATTTTCCGCATAGACCACGGCACCCTGGTCTGCCGCACCCGGGGCAATCAGGTGGAGGTCACCATGACCCTCCGCCCACCGGGCCCCGGTCTCTACCGGGGCATCCTCTGTGGAAAAAACGGAAAACTGGACCTGGGGACCCTCCTGCCGGAAGGGGAGGACCTGCGCCTTTGCCGGACCCTCACGGTGGACCACCTGGCCCGGTGTGGCTGCTGGCCGGTCACCGGGGGCAGGGGAGAGCTCCGCTACCCCTTCGGGGCCAAAAGGTTTCCACAGGGCTGGGGAGAACGGGGAGGCCTTTCCGGCCTCTTCACCGACCCTGTCCTGGCCAGGTCTGTGGACAAAATTGCCCTCTGGCGGCAGGACCGTGACGGCTTCTCCCTGGCCTTTCCCTGGAACCCCAAAGCTCCCTTTCCTCTGGCCCCTGCCTTTTGTTTCGCCCGGGTGGAGGAGATGGAGGGGAGACCCTGGGTGGTGTTCTCTTTTCGGGAAGGGGGTTGGCCGGTTGTGCCGCCCTCTTGCCAGAGCTGTGATTTTGCGGTACAATAAACGGTACTCTATCTATCATACAAAGGAAGTCAGTTATGGATTACTTTCACATATCGGAAGACAAGCAGGAGTTATTGAAAATGAGCAATCTGGGCCTGGCCTACCTGGGCGACGCCGTCTATGAGGTCATGGTCCGTTCCTGGCTGTGTCTCCACGGGAAACTTACCCCGGGCAAGCTCCACAAGGCCGCCCTGGACTATGTGGCCGCCCCCAAACAGGCCGCCAAGATGGACCTGCTCCTGCCCATCCTCACCGAGGAGGAGACCACCATCTTCAAGCGGGGCCGGAATGCCAGCCCTCATTCCTATCCCAAGGGAGCCACCCGTCGGGAGTACCAGATCGCCACGGGCCTGGAGGCCCTCTTCGGCTGGCTCTATCTCCAGGGCCAGACCGACCGCCTGAACCAGCTCTTCGAGCTCATCATGAGAGAGGAGGAGTAAGCCATGCCCATGGACGCCTTATGCCTGTCCTCCGTCCTGCGGGAGACCGAACAGGCCATTTTGGGCGGGCGCATCGACAAGATCCACCAGCCCAGCCGGGATGAGGTCATTCTCCACATCCGCAGCCGGGCCGGTGCCTGCCGTCTGCTGCTCACCGCCAACCCCTCCTGGCCCCGGATGCATCTGACCGACCTGCCCCGGGAGAACCCGGCAGAGCCCCCCATGTTCTGTATGCTCCTGCGGAAGTATCTCTCCGGCGGCAAGATCCTGGAGATCAAACAGCCCCCCATGGAGCGACTGGCCGAGCTGGTCCTGGAGGCC
>JAFVUT010000010.1 GCA_017502545.1 Ruminiclostridium sp. | reverse complement strand
TTCCCCTGGGCTGTGTTCAGGCCGTCTTCAGTTGCTCTGGGACTTGCCGGAACCGGAGGACTTGCGCTGTTCCTTCTTCTGCTGGCCCTGACCGGACTGGCTGGAGGACTTGTAATCCTTCTGGCTGTTCTGATTGTTGTTCATGGTCACATCTCCTTTCCGAAAGGTTCCCCCTTACTTTGCCCGTCCGCCCACCTTCCTATACCACCGGAAAGAAAAATGTGATATAATGCATCCAAACAGCAGATTTGTTCAAACTTTTCTGCTATCCTATCCTCAGAACATTCCACAGAAAGAGGTGTTTTGTATATGGCAAGAAAGGTACTCATCGTCGAAGACGACAACAACATCGCCGAGCTGGTGAACCTTTACTTAAAGAAGGAAGGCTATGAGACCATGGTGGCCGAGGACGGCGGCAAGGCCCTGGACCTCTACCGGGCCTTCCGGCCCGACCTGGTCCTGCTGGACATCATGCTCCCCGTCATGGACGGCTGGGCAGTCTGCGCCAAGATCCGGGAGACCGACTCCACCCCCATCATCATGCTCACCGCCAAGGGCGAGACCATCGACAAGGTGGCAGGCCTGGAGATGGGGGCCGACGACTACATGGTCAAGCCCTTCGAGATGAAGGAGCTCCTGGCCCGGGTCCACGCCGTCCTCCGCCGTCTGGGGGACGAGGAGGTCAAGGCCCGCCGCCTGACCTTCGACGGCCTGGTCATCAATCTGGACTCCTACGAGCTGGAGGTCGAGGGCACCCGCATCGACACGCCCCCCAAGGAGCTGGAGCTCCTCTTCCATCTGGCCTCCTCCCCCAACCGGGTCTTCACCCGGAACCAGCTGCTGGACGAGGTCTGGGGCTTTGACTACTTCGGCGACTCCCGCACGGTGGACGTGCACATCAAGCGTCTGCGGGAAAAGCTGGAGGGAGTCAGCGACCAGTGGTCCCTGAAGACCGTCTGGGGCGTGGGCTACAAGTTCGAGCTGCTGGGCGGCTGAGCGGGGTCCGCCTATGACCGACAAAGCCCAGGCCAAGCAGGCCCAGAAAGCCCAAAAGGCCCAGCAGGCTCAACAAGCCCAGCAGGCCAAGCAGGTCCAGCAGGCCCGGCAGACTGCCCATCAGAATGCCCGGCCCAAGCAGACCAGTATGTACACCCGGCAGCTGACTCTCATCATCTGCCTTATCGTCTTCTCCATGACTCTGCTGGGCACCAGCTTCCTGGCCCTCTCCTTCCGCTACCAGCAGAACGAGAGCCAGAAGGCCGCCGAGCGGAACATCTCCTACATCTCGGCCTATGCCAACTCGGCCATCAGCGACGGCATGACCCTCTCCAGCCAGAACTTCCGGTCCTACCTGTCCTCGGTGGCTATGATCTCCGACTCCACCATCCTCCTGTGTCAGCCCGACGGCCGGATCCTCTATGCCACCGGCTCCGACCTGTCCGAGGAGTTCTCCATCCAGGGGGCTTATGTCCCCCAGTGGGTGGTGGACCAGCTCATGGAGAAGATGACCTACAGCGGCACCACCACCTTCAACGACCTCCTTCCCTCGGAGTGCTTCGTCACGGGCGTGCCCATCGTCACCTACACGGTGGACCCCCTCACCCGGGAGCAGATCACCAGCACCTCCCCTCTGGGCATCCTCTTCGTGGCCTCAGATGCCACCGCCGCCCTGAACTTCCTGGAGAACACCTTCCAGCTCTTCCTGGTGACGGCAGCCGCCGTCCTGCTCATCTCCATCCTCCTGTGCTCGTTGGCCGTCCAGCGGATCATCGACCCCTTAAAGAGCATGAGCAAGGCGGCCAACAAGTTCGCCCGGGGCGAGATCGAGACCCGCTTCACCGAATACACCAACCGCACCGACGAGATCGGTGAGCTGGCCCAGGCCTTCAACGCCATGGCCGACTCCCTGGCCCAGGCGGAGCAGAAGCGCAGTGAGTTCGTGGCCAACGTCTCCCACGAGCTCAAGACCCCCATGACCACCATTGCCGGCTTTGCCGAGGGCATCCTGGACGGCACCATCCCCCCGGAGAAGGAGCGGGAATCCCTCCAGGTCATCTCCTCGGAGACCCGCCGTCTGTCCCGCCTGGTCCGCCGGATGCTGGAGCTCTCCCGGCTCCAGTCCTCGGAACGTGTGGCCGCCCAGGAGCAGTTCGATGTGCTGGAGGTCCTCCTGCGGGTCCTGATGAGCCTGGAGGCCAAGATCACCGAGAAGGACCTGGACGTCCAGACCGACCTCCCCGACGGACCTGTGATGGTCTGGGGCGACCCGGATGCCGTCACCCAGGTGTGCTACAACCTGCTGGACAACGCCGTGAAGTTCGCCTCCCCCAAGGGTCTTCTCACCCTGAAGATCACCACCAAGCGGGGCAAGGCCTACATTTCCATCGGCAACGAGGGCGAGACCATCCCGCCCCAGCAGCTGGCCCACATCTTCGACCGCTTCCACAAGGCCGACGGCTCCCGCTCGGCCCACAAGGAGGGGGTCGGCCTGGGCCTGTACATCGTGAAAACCATCCTCAACACCTATAAGGAGGACATCACCGTCACCAGCCAGGACGGCTTCACCGAGTTCACCTTTACCCTATCCGAAGTTTGAGTCAGGACCACCCGCATAGCGGGTGGCCTGCACCAGCCCCATAGGGGCATATTTCCCGCTTAGCCTAAAGGCCCTTGAACGGTCCGCCAACCGCTGGCATTCTCGGGCCCCCACTAAAGCGGGAAATTTTTATGCCTTA
>JAFVUT010000086.1 GCA_017502545.1 Ruminiclostridium sp. | reverse complement strand
GAGGACAGCAGGGAGCACGCCGCAGGCACCACCGGTGGGGGCGGCCACGATCCGGCACATGCAGGCGTTGGACTCGGCCATGCTCAGAGCCTCGGCGATGACCTCACTGACATATCCCCCGGACATGGCGTTGTGGCGGAAGGAGTACTGGCGCATCTTGCGGCCGTCGCCGCCCACCAGACCGCTGACACTTCGCCGTGCCCCGGAATAGTTGTTGGCGGCATCCTCCATAGCCTGCCAGGTCCGCAGCATTTTTGCCATGGACTGCTGGCGGGTCACCTGCCGGTCCTCCATATCCGCCCGGAGGACCACTTCCCAGAAGGGCAGATCCTGGGCCTCCATGGCATCAAAGATCTCCTTCATCGAATCCAGAACCATCGTCTTCCTCCTCCTTATCATAATAAGTTACGGACAGAATGCCCGGCAATTCCTTCAGAAACTCCACCAGACTGGGCTTCAGATGCTGGTCGGTCTCAATGACCATGAGCATATCGCCCCCTCGCTTGCTGCGGTTGACGCTCATGTTGGCCACGTTGATGTGGACCTGGCTCAAAATGTTGGTGACCGATGCCACCACGCCGCTGGCATCCCGGTTGCGGACCACCAGGGTGTTGAAGGCTCCGCTGAAGGAGACCTCCACCCCGTCCAGCTTGTTGACCTCGATGCGGCCGCCGCCAAGACTGGAGGCCTGGATGCGGAGGGTCCTTCCCTCCCGGTTGGTGACCTCGATTACCGCCGTGTTGGGGTGGGCATCCCGCAGGTCCACCTTGTCGATGGTGAAGGCCATCCCCGCCTTGTCCGCCTCGGTGAAGGCATAGGGGATCCGCAGGTCGTCGGGCTTCATGCCCAGGAGGCCGCCCACCAGAGCCTTGTCAGTGCCGTGGCCGGTGCCGGTCTCGGCGAAGGAACCATGTAAATGGATGGCGGCCTTCACCGGCTCGCCCCCCAGAAGGGTCCGGGCCATGTGTCCGATCCGGGCAGCTCCCGCCGTGTGGGAGCTGGAGGGACCGACCATGACGGGACCCAGAATATCAAACAAATTCACACAAATCTCTCCTTTTGGAAAAATTTCCTCAGATTACTTATACCATAGATATTTGACAAGGTACAGCGGGATTTCCCAATCTGAACCATCAGATATTTTTCTGATAAACAGGCGCCTGCCTTTGGGGCAGACGCCTGTTTGTCAGTCTTCATATTCCACAATAAATCCAATACGGCCGCTGAACTGGTCGGACCGCTCCGAAAGGTTCCAGGGGACATCGTTCATGCCCCACCGGCCGTCCAGATACTCCAGCGTCAGACAGGTCTCCTGTTCACCGTTGTATTCCATAGAGGGTTCTCCAGAAAACCAGAGGTCAGCGATCCAGCCGTCTCTGCTGTTCAGAGCTTCTCCCTCCGGCAGCTGGAACTCATTGAGCCAGAAGTAATCGGATGCATCCTCGGCTCGTTTTCCTCCCAGGAAGAAAATGGCATTTTGATATCCCTGGCTATTCAGCTCCTCCACGAGATAGTCCAGTTCGCGCTTGCTGTCGATGGTGACCAGCTTGCCTCCCATAAGCTCGGCAATGTAGGCCGCTCCATCCCAGGAATAATCCCCCACGTAATACTCGTAGCGCTGCGGTCCCTGTTCCTGATACCAGGACAGGAGGCTTCCTCCGATCCCCATGAGGGCCATAACGAGGAGCACCAACAAGCATCCTTTGATGAACTTTCCCAGGCCAGATTTTCCTTTTTTCTCTTTCTGGCCGCTCTTCTTCTCCTGCATGGGTCGGGAATCTCTGGCCGCCTCTTTGGGCGAGGATTTGGGTGGCGGCGGGACATCCTTTCTCGGTTCCCCGGCAAAGGGAGGCTGCTGACCCGGTCTGGCATAGGCGGTGGCATAGGGGTCCGCAGCTTTCTTCTGCCCTTGGGGTTCCGCCTTTGCCTGGGACCGCTTCTGTCCAGCCTCCTCCAGAGCTCTCTGGAAGGCCCGGGCATCGGGATAACGGTCCCCAGGCGCAAACGCGCAGGCTTTCAGGATCACCTCTGCCAGAGCTGGGCTGGCTTGACTGGGTTTGGGCAGAGGCTGACCTGACAGCCGCTGTACCACCTCGTCATGGCGGATATAACCGGATTCCGCAAAGGGGAGTTTTCCCTGATTGCTCAGTTCGTAAAGGGTCAGACCCAGGCTGTAGATATCCACCCTGTGGTCGTAGGTCTCCTGACGGCTCTGCTCCGGGGCGGCATAGGCCCGGGTGCCGATACTGGTATAAGCATACTGGGTATCGTCCAAGATTCGGGCGATGCCGAAATCTCCCAGCTTGTAGTCTCCGTTGGCGGTGACAAAAATATTGGCAGGCTTAATATCCCGGTGGATGATCCCCTCCCGGTGACAGCGAATCAGAGCCTCGGTCAGATCCCGGCCTACCCGAAGGACCCCGGATTCGTGGAATGTCTGCCGCATGAGGATGGTTTCCAGACTGGTAAGGAACTCCATCCGGATAAGCATATCACAGCCATAACTGTTGTCTGCCTGCCAGTTGATAAATGTGTAATCCTGATAATTCACCACCTGGGCGCAGTCCCGCAGGCGGTACATAAGCTGGACTTCCTGCTCTGCCTTGGTCCGCAGCTGCTGGCGGTGGCGCAGATAATCCTGCCGGAACGCCTCGGACTGGTCCTGAAGCCTGCCCTTGGCCTCCACGATGGTGATGACCTTCAGGGCTCCAACTTCCTCCCAGCCGTTATGGGGACGAACGATCCGGTATACGCCGGTCTGGCCACCGGACCCACCGCCCAGGTATTCCTTGATCTGCCACTCCCGAAAGACCGGCTCATAGGAACGGATCCGCGATTCAATGGACATTCTCTCTCCTCCTTCCCTTACCGGGTGTCTTTGGCCACCCGATGGAGGGCCAGGTTGCCCAGGAAGATACAGACCAGGGCAAATGCGATGAGGACGCCCCACACATCCTGAAGGTGGGAGGCAGTGGACAGAAACATATCCTCCGCCTCATGGGGCACAGTAGGAACGGTGGCCTGGATCTTCAGGGGCAGATCGTTCAGCAGACAAGTGCTGCCCAGGGCCTCCATGCCCCATCGGCTCAGCATGGCATAGGAGACATTCTCTGCCTGATCCTTCATGGGGAAGAGGATGCCGGAGAAGATGAGCTGGACAATGAGGATATAGGGGGCCAGCACGTTGGCGGTCTCTGTCTTGCGCACCAGGCAGGACACAAAAAGGCCGGTGGCATCCGCCGCAAACATCAGCAGGAAAATGCTGATGTAGCACTCCAGGAGAGGATTCTCCAGGATCAGGCCATAATCCGGCAGGGTATTTCCAAATTTCTCCGCCACCCCCAGAAAGGCACCTGTGAGCAGGGCGCTCTGGATGAGGCAGAGGAAGAACTGGATCTCCGCCCGGGAGGCGGTATAGCACCGCAGGCGCAGACCGGCCGTATAGTCCCGCTTGATGTTGGCCCGCTCCCGAACCACGATCTGGATGGAATTGAATAGACCGCACCAAATGGCCGCACTCACCAGCACGAAGCAGGCAGATTTCGTGCCCTCGTAGTGGACAAACATATTTTCACCGGCGATCCACACGGTGATGAGGGCGGCACACACAGGAAAGATCAGGGATACCAGCAGGTTTTTCTTGTCGCTGAACAGGATGCGGCGGGCTTGACGGGTCAGCACCCGCCACTCCCGGAACCCAGAGATCCGTTCTGTTTTCTTCTTCATGGTTTAACCCCTTACATAGCGTTTTGGGTCTTTGCTGATGACGACGTAGGCCTCGCTAAGGTCTTCCACGCCGAAATATTTTCTTGCCGCTGCGATCGACCCTTCAAAGGCCAGTCGGCCCACGCCGTCCACCTTGGCCATCATGATAATCTGGTCAAAGAGGTCAATTTCGGAAACGTCGTGGATGATGACCAGGATGCTCTTTCCCCGGTCATGGGCCAGATTTCGCAGGGTGGTGAACAGATCTTTCTTCGCCAGAGGATCCAGGCCGGCATCCGGCTCGTCCAGACAAAGGAGTTCCCGGTCTGCCACCAGCTCCACACCGATGTTGACCCGCTTGCGCTCGCCGCCGCTGAGTTTTCTGATTTGGGTCTTTCGCTTCTGGGTGAGGTTCAAGGCAGCCAGAGTGTCATCTACCTGCCTTTTGATCCCCTTCATCCCCATGTCCTTGGGCAAGCGAAGAAGGGCAGCATCCCGCAGCTCCTCCTCCACGGTGAGCATATCGTGGACCACATTTTCCTGGGGTACACTGCCAATGAGATATTTCAGTCGTTCAAAGTTTTGGTAGAGGTCTTCCCCCCGGTAGAGGACCCGGCCCTTTACGCCGACCTGATCCATACCGTTGAGGGCGTTCATTACCGTGGTCTTGCCCGCACCGGAACCGCCCAGCAGAGCCACCAGCTGGCCCTTTCCCACGGTAAGCTTCACGCTGCGGATGAGCTCCTTCTGGCCGTGTCCGCTCTGATCCTTGACCATCTTGGACTGAATATCGGCCTCCAGAATAACTCCCCGGTCAGAACCGGAGCGAAACCCAGAAGAGGACTGACCGCCGGGGGACTTATGCTCCGAACGGGCGGTATACAAAAGGCCCTGGCCGGTAAAGACCATGTGGCAGTCGCAGATGGAAATATGATCTTTCTCCTTCAAAGGAACGGGCCCCACCATTCTGGCCCCGTTGAGCCAGGTTCCGGCCGTGCTCCCCATGTCGGCCAAAACATAGTTCCCGCCCTTGACCCGGATCTCCGCGTGGCAGGCAGAGACATAAGGCAGAGGGAAGACCAGCTGACACTGGTCGGGCTCCCGTCCGATCCGGCAGAGGCTTTGCCCCTGGAGGTTGCGGTACCGCCAAGTATGGTCGGCCAGATCGGTGGTGAACAGCATCCAAACCCCCCGATCATCGGGGCGGTTCAGGTCTTTATAATCGATGCGGAGGATATCCCCGTTTTTCAAGGCGATCATCCGGGTTTTTCCGCCCGTTTCCGGGCCCATGAAATGACCGTTGTGGATGGTGCCGTTGATACTTCCTCCTTCTTTATAGTACCAGCTGCCCTCATGGTTCAAAAACTCTCCGTGGCGTCGGCTGGCAATGGGAGACTGCAGGGGAATATCAGGGGTGATCCCGCCCGCGGCACGCCCAAGGGTCCAGCGGCTTCGCCCTCCCATCCGCACAATGCGGACCTTTCCCTGCTCCAGGACCACCAATGCGGCCTCTCGTTGTGGTGCGGTAAACAGCATGGTATCCATGATCCTCTCCCCTTCGACCTGTATTTACAACAGTATAGCATAAGACATTGCGCAAGGCCACGATTCTTTTGCAGGAAAGCCATTTTCATAGCTTCAAAACCGGATACTTCATTGGCGCTAAGTGCACAAAACCGCCGCAGAATATCATTCTGCGGCGGTTCCTGTCAATGCATCATCAGATTACATTATGATTGAAGATCTATCTCTGTAGCTGCGGTCCAGAAGGCGATAAAGGCAGCCTTTGCGTCTACTTGAGAGTCATTGATAGCATCTTCCATGTCTGTGATAGCGTTAATCTTAGCCGAATGGCTTACACCTGGATACCAGCTTATCTGACTTGAGTTGTAGTCTTCCGCCTCTTTTACATCATCGTCGGTCAAATCATCCAACTCACCAATGGTAACCGTGATCGTACCGATGGTATCCTCCTCGGTTCCTTCGGGCAAGAATCCGGTAGGCGTTACGGTAATGGTAGCCGATTCAGCCGTATGGTTCACTTCTGCAGAGTTAATTAATAACGTAGGGGTAGTATCATCGGGACGATAGCTCTGCGTTGGGTGACTGAACTCCATATCCACAGCCTCAAATCCATCCGCCTGCCGGAACGCAGCAGAGACAGCCAGGAATGCATTGGAGTGGTTGGTGATGGTGATCTCCCTCTCGTGATCTTCTTCCCACCCAGCCTCTACGGCGTCGTCGTTGTACTCATGGGCAATCGGGTCCCAGGTCTTTTCGGAGGCACCCTGGTAAGTAAAACTCATGTCCTCCCAGGTCAGGTCGATGCTGAATACCGTGCCCCCCTGGGCTCCAGCCACATACCTACCTTTGACGGTAATGTTCTGGGGCCCTACACCTACACCATTGAGCTGCTCGTTTTCGCTTGCGAAAGCCACACAGCTCAACCCGAGGGTCATGGCCAACGCAAGAACCAATGCCAGTGTCTTTTTCATACGATGCATCTCCTTCTTTTGTTTTATCTCAACAACAGACAAACCGACTGTCTGCATATTGACACGGAAGTTCAAGAGGATGGTTGGATCGTAGTGTTCAGGGAAACCGCCCCCGCCGAGGCATAGGTTTCCGGCTCATAGGACATGATTTTCAATGTAATTTCAGCGTTCGGGGGCGGCGTTTCCGCCAATGATACAGACTGCACATACTCCCCCGGCTTGATCAGTCCGGTTTCCCCAAGGGTCTTCCCCTCGGCATCCAGCATGCGGACTTTCAGCCAGAGATCGTTTTCCGCCGGATTGGTCAGCCAGAGATCGGCAAAACCATCTTGGGCCTGAATAACTCCGCAGACAGATACGCGAAAAACTTTGGCATCGACCTCTCCATATCCCAGATCCTCCGGAACAGAGGGCACTCCGCTCTGTGCGGATGCATCAAACGGGGGAGGAACAAACGCCGGGGAAGGGTCTTTGCTCAGGGAAAACACCATGAAAACAACAGATATCAAACAGATCAGCCCAACGAAGCGTATTGGCATCTTACTGGATGTATTCACAGGGGACCTTCTTTCTCAGCCGGTGGTGATCGTGACCGGGATCTCTGTGGTCAGGATCGCCTTTTCTCCTGTATCCTGGTTGAGGTAAGATACAACAAAGGTCCCTTCATACGAGCCGGGAGAGAGCTGGCTGCTCACACCCGAGAGAAGGGGCAGCCTTTGTATCTGCTTCCCCGGCACAAGACGACCGGAGCTGGCAATGACCGTATCCTGCACCAGGATCTGCAGCATCATATCCTGGGTCGACTTGCCCGGATTGGCAAACAGCAGAGATGCTTGCTCCCCCTGCAGATCAACACTCACCTGATTGGAATAGACAAGACCAACGGCACCGCCCCCTTCGGGGGCCTCCAATTCGTCCTGTCCATCGTCCGGGATGGGCACTGCGTTATCCTCCAATTGCTGGGGTGGATAATCCGGGAAATCAGGGGCTGCCGGCTCCCGGAAAAACAGCGCCCAAACTGCTACGCATACAGAGATCGCTGTGATAGCCAACAGCAGAGGGATGATCCATCTGTCATTTCTTCTTGTCATATCACACCTCCGGGCATCTTCAGGGGCTGCCCTGATGTCAACCTCCACATCTCTATACGCCCACTCTACAGAGGGAAGATTCGTGCAGGTCTTAACCTCCCTCTTGTCTCTCATTATACTGAACTCATTGAAGATGTCAAGGTTACGAAAACATCCGATCTCCCTCTAGCAGGTCAGATTCATATCGTTTGCTTTTTCTTTTTCGCTATGCTGGTATCTTAATGACATTACGCATTGGCTTCGGGCCTTTTCATGCCTCGCAGAG
>JAFVUT010000085.1 GCA_017502545.1 Ruminiclostridium sp. | reverse complement strand
CCTCTACGGCTTCGGTGACCCCATCTCCAAGGCCGCCTATGAGACCGTCCCCCTGTACTCCCTCCTGTCCGCCCGGTACACCATCGCCTTCCTTTTTCTGATGGTCATCTTCGGCAGGCGGGTGGTCCGGGGGCTGAAGGCCTGCTCGGTGAAGGACTGGCTTCTCCCCAGCCTGTGCATCTCCTGCGCCTACATCGCCACCAACATCGCCATCGTCCTCACCACGGCCACGGCCACCGCTTTCCTGCGGTCCCTGTCCACGGTGATGACCCCCCTGCTGGCCCTGGTGGTCTTTCGGAAAAAGTTCAACCCCAAGCACATCCCCATCCTGATCTTCGTGGTGGTGGGTCTGTACCTCCTGTGCGGCCGGGGCGGCCTCACCGGCTTCGGCCTGGGTGAAGTGGTGGGCCTCATCTCCGCCCTCCTCATGGCGGGCTCCCTGGTCTTTGGCGAGAAGGCCCTGGACAAGGTGGACCCGGTGACCCTCACCACCGTCCAGACCGCCATGTCGGTGATCCTCACCACCCTCTGCGCCTTCCTGCTGGAAGGGGGCATCCACCTGGAGACCGCCGGGACCACCGAGTGGCTCATCATCGTCTACCTAGCCATCCTGTGTACCGTGGCCGGTTACCTCCTCCAGAACGCCGCCCTCCGGTCCATCTCCTCCCGGATGGTGGCCCTGGTCCAGTGCACCGGTCCCGTGATGACCGCCTTCTTCTCCTTCCTGATCCTGAATGAGCGGCTGAATCTGGCCGGTCTCCTGGGTGCGGGCATCCTGCTGGCCTGCGTGGCCGCGGAGACCCTCATGAAGGATGAGGAACCCTCTTCATAAGAAAAAGCTCTGCAGACTTGAATCTGCAGAGCTTTTATTGTTAGGATAAAAAACCCTTGGCTCTCCCTCTGGGAGAGCCAAGAAGGCAACTGTCGTCAGTAATACACCTCTTCCAGGCACAGGCCGCAGGCGGGGAGGGTCTCCCCGGCCCGGGTACGGTCCTGGCTGGCGATGATCTCCGCCATGTCCTCCGGGGCCAGTTCCCCCCGGCCCACTGCCAGGAGGGTCCCCGCCAGGATGCGCACCATATTATACAGGAATCCGTCCCCGGTGAAGGACAGCCGCAGCTCCGGCCCCAGGTCGTCGATCACGATGGACGACACGGTGCGAACGGTGGACTTTTTGAACTTCTTCAGGGAGCAGAAGGTCCGGTAGTCGTGGGTGCCGCAGAGGGCTTCCGCCGCCTGTCTCATGGCGGTCAGGTCCAGGTCCCCCGGGCAGAAGTAGAGATAGTTCCGCTCAAACACATTGGGGGCCTCGCTCCGCCAGATGCGGTAGACGTAGGTCTTCCCCGTGCAGGACAGCCGGGCATGGAACCGGGGCTCCGCCTCCTCCAGGCTGACGGCTCCGATATCTGCCGGGAGATACTGGCGCAGGCCGGACAGGATCTCCTCCGTGGTCATGTCCGTTTTGGCCCGGAAAGAGGCCACCTGACCCCTGGCATGGGTCCCGGCGTCGGTCCGGCCGGAGCCGTTCACCTCCACCGGCTGGTCCAGCAACCGGGAGAGGAGGGTCTCCAGCTTTCCCTGTATGGTGTTGTCGGTATTGCCCTGCTTCTGCCAGCCCTTCCAGCGGGTTCCGTCGTAGCAGAGGGTCAGCTTGTAGTTGGCCATGTCCCCGCCTCCGTTTCTTGTTTTTTCCATTATACGGCATCCCGGCGGCAACTGCAAGCCCTCCGCTCCTTGTCATTATGTCAACTTATCCTCTCGGTTGACACATTCTATCTCCCTTCATTCATCAAAAAATCCTTGTATTTCAAGGATTTTCACTTTTTCTGAAAAGTGTTGAAACAACATCTTGCAATCTTCGACGATTTGGTGTAAAGTAGTGCTATTGTTCATAGGGGCAGTATGCCCTTTTACCCCTTCCCTCGAAGGGGTCCTATTTTTCCATAAAGGAGAGAGAAATTTACAATGGATGAAATCAAACAGCGTGGTCAGTGGGGCAGCACTTTCGGCTTCCTCATGGCCTCCATCGGCTCGGCCATCGGCCTGGGTAACCTGTGGGGCTTCCCCTACAAGATGGGCTCCACCGGCGGCTTCGCCTTCCTGATCGTCTACCTGATCCTGGTGGTCACTGTCGGTATCGCTCTGATGATGGGCGAGTTCGCTCTGGGCCGTAAGACCGGCACCGGCGTGGGCGCTTACGCCAAGCTGGGCGAGAAGTACAAGGTCGTCGGCATGATGGCCGCCATCTGCCCCTTCCTGATCCTGTCCTTCTACGCCGTGCTGGCCGGTATGACCCTGCGCTACTGCGTGGGCTTCCTAGTCCAGATCTTCGGCATGGACGGCTTTGCCGGTCAGGGCTCCGGCTTCTTCGGCTACCTGCTCTACGACACCAAGTCCATGGTCCTCTTCCTGGCTCTGGCCATGATCATCACCATGGCCATCGTCATGGGCGGCGTTCAGGGCGGTATCGAGAAGTTCAGCAAGATCGCCATGCCTGCTCTGGGCGTGATCCTCATCGGCATCATCATCTTCGTGGCCTTCCAGCCCGGTGCCATCGAGGGCTACAAGTTCATGTTCAAGCCCGACTTCTCCCAGTTCTCTGACTTCAACAGCTTCTTCAACGTCCTGAAGGTGGCCTCCGGCCAGATGTTCTTCTCCCTGTCCCTGGCTATGGGCATCAACATCACCTTCGGCTCCTACCTGAGCAAGGAAAAGAACATTCAGAGAAACGCCGTCATCGTCCCCTTCTCCGACACCCTGTTCGCTCTGTTCGCCGGCATGATGATCATGCCCGCCTGCGCAGCCTTCGGCGTGGACTACGGCGCTGGCCCCGGCCTGCTGTTCGCCTCCATGCAGAACGTCTTCCTGGACGGCATGGGCGGCATGATGGGCAACGTGGTGGGCTTCCTGTTCTACTTCCTGGTCTTCATCGCAGCCATCACCTCCTCCATCGCTCTGCTGGAGGTTCTGGCCTCCTCCGTGGTGGACAAGCAGATCGCCAAGGGCAAGGAGCCCAACCGCAAGAAGATCTCCCTGATCTTCGCCGTGGTCATCTTCATCGTGGGTCTGCCCGCTGCCATGGACGCTCTGGGCTCCGGCGGTGCTTTCCTGCCCGCTCCCTATGAGCTGCTGGGCCTGACCCCCGACAGCCCCGGCTTCGCCATGTGGAACGACTGCTGGCTGGACCTGTATGACATGATCACCGAGGGCGTTCTGATGCCCCTGGGCGCTCTGCTCATGTCCCTGCTGCTG
>JAFVUT010000084.1 GCA_017502545.1 Ruminiclostridium sp. | reverse complement strand
TCGTGCAGGGCGGTTCTCTGCTTGACGGGTGCGGTCTTGTCGTAGCAGGCGAAGGCCTCCTCCACCATCTCCCGGTCGGGTTTGTTGGTGAAGACACTCACCACGGGGACGATGACCAGACCGGCCAGCATGACGAAAGCACCGCAGTTGATGGGAGACTGGAGCAGGGCGGGGAACAGGGGCTTTGCCGCCATGTTCAGGATCATGACCCCTGCGCCAAAGAGGAAGGAGACCCAGCAGGCGGCCTTGGTGGTCTTCTTCCAGTACAGGCCGTACAGGAAGGGAGCCAGGAAGGCACCGGCCAGTGCGCCCCAGGACACGCCCATGAGCTGGGCGATGAAGCTGATGGACTGCTTGTACTGGATAATGGCGATGACCATGGAGATCACCACGAAGACCACGATGAACAGGCGCATGACGAAGACCAGCTCGAACTCGGTCATCTTCTTCACGCCCTTCACCTTTTCCCGGAGCAGGTCCATGGTGAGGGTGGAGGAGGAGGCGATGACCAGGGAGGACAGGGTGGACATGGAGGCCGACAGGACCAGGATGACCACCACGGCGATGAGCAGATCCGGCAGACCGGACAGCATGGTGGGGATGACCGAGTCGTAGCCCTCGGCAGCGATGTCGATCCTGTCGGAGAAGAGTCGGCCGAAGCCGCCCAGGAAGTAGCAGCCGCCTGCAACCACGAAGGCAAAGAGGGTGGAGATGATGGTGCCCTTCTTGATGGCCTCCTCGGACTTGATGGCATAGAACTTCTGGACCATCTGGGGCAGGCCCCAGGTGCCCAGAGAGGTGAGGATGACCACGCCCAGCAGGTTGATGGGATCGGGACCGAAGAAGGAGGCGAAGATGCCGGGGACGTCGCCGTTGGCCACGGTGGAGTCAGAGACCTGGGCCATACCCCGCAGGGCCTCCATGAAACCGCCCTGGCTGTTCAGAACTGCGGCGATGACCACGCAGATGCCCACCAGCATGATGCAGCCCTGGATGAAGTCGTTGATGGCGGTGGCCATGTAGCCGCCGGCGATGACATAGATACCGGTGAGCACGCCCATGAGGATGATGCAGATGGTGTAGTCCATGTTAAATGCCATGCCGAACAGGCGGGACAGACCGTTGAACAGGGAAGCGGTGTAGGGGATCAGGAAGACGAAGATAATGATGGATGCGCCGATCTTCAGCCCGGTGCTCTGGAACCGCTTCTCAAAGAACTGGGGCATGGTGGCAGAGTTGAAGTGCTGGGTCATGATGCGGGTCCGGCGGCCCAGGATGACCCAGGCAAGGAGGGAGCCGATGAGGGCGTTGCCGATGCCTGCCCAGGTGGCAGCAATGCCGTACTTCCAGCCAAACTGACCGGCGTAGCCGATGAACACCACAGCGGAGAAATAGGACGTGCCGTAGGCAAAGGCGGTGAGCCAGGGGCCCACGGAGCGGCCGCCCAGGACAAAACCGTTCACGTCGGTGGCCTGCTTGCGGCAGTAGATACCGATGCCGACCATCACAGCGAAGTAGACGATCAAAAGAGCCAGTTTCATACGATGACCTCCAATCAGTGGTGCTCTTTATTACTTTTTAACTTTAACACCAAAAAGCTGGAAAGTCAAGAAGTTTTGGAGAAAAAATATCCACCCATCGAAACTCCTCGATGGGTGGAAGATAAAACGAAACTCTGTTTACTTGGTTGCCCAAACGCCGGTGGCCTGTGCGGTCAGATAGGCGTTGATGAAGCCGTCGATCTCGCCGTCCATAACGGCGTTGACGTTGCTGGTCTCGTAAGCGGTGCGGGTGTCCTTGACCAGAGTGTAGGGCATGAAGACGTAGGATCGAATCTGGCTGCCCCATTCGATCTTCAGCTGAACGCCCTTCAGGTCGGAGATCTTCTCGGCCTTTTCCTGCATCTGCAGCTCCACCAGCTTGGCGCGGAGCATCTTCATGCAGTTGTCCTTGTTTTGGAACTGGCTTCGCTCGGTCTGGCAGGCCACCACAACGCCGGTGGGGATGTGAATCAGACGGACAGCGGAGGAGGTCTTGTTGACGTGCTGGCCGCCGGCGCCGCTGGCGCGGTAGACCTGCATCTCGATGTCCTCGGGACGGATGTCCACTTCCACATCGTCGGGCAGGTCGGGCATGACTTCCACGGATGCGAAGGAGGTCTGACGGCGGGCGTTGGCGTCAAAGGGGGAGACACGGACCAGGCGGTGGACACCGTGCTCACCACGGAGGTAACCGTAGGCGTTCTCGCCCTCCACCATGATGGTGGCGGACTTCAGGCCGGCTTCATCGCCCTCCTGGTAGTCCATGATCTTGTAGGTAAAGCCGTGGGCTTCGGCCCAGTGGGTGTACATACGATACAGCATCTGGGTCCAGTCCTGGGCTTCGGTGCCGCCTGCGCCTGCGTGGAAGGCCAGGATGGCGTTGGAGTTGTCATACTCGCCGGTGAGCAGGGTCTGGAGCTTGGCAGCCTCTATGTTCTCAATGAGGGCGGCGTACTCGGCCTCCAGCTCGGGCAGGAAGGACTCGTCCTCCTCCTCGTTGCCCATCTCGCACATGACCATCATGTCATCCCAGGCAGCACGGCGCTTTTCCTGGGACTCCAGCTTGTTCTTCAGCTGCTTTAACTTCTGCAGGACCTTCTGGGAGTTCTCGGGGTTGTCCCAGAAACCGTCGGCAGCGCACTGGTGCTCCAGGAAGTCTACCTCACGGGCGGTAGACTCCAGGTTCAGAGCCTGCTCCAGATCGTCCAGCTGGGGGAGAAGGTTGTTGAGTTTGACCTTATATTCGTCAAATTGAAGCATCTTTCGATCACTCACATTCTGAATAGTATATATAGTAGGGCATTAGTCCTTATATTATAGCCGATTTTCTTCCGCCTGTAAAGGGAAAAAACGCCGGGAAAACCGACGTTTGCCCCTCAGCGATTGCTGATTGTGGGCAAATCGGATTCCCAGCGAAAGATCAGGTCATCCACATCCTGGGGCTCGAAGGGCGCAGGGATCGGTGGGTGGGGGATGGTGTTGGGCTCTGCCATACTAAGGCCTCCTCTCTGAGAAAAGGGATATACAGCCCAGTTTATGCAGGGAAGAGGAAAGTATGTGCAGAAAATCCGTGACAGGGTTTTTCCTTCGTGCTATGATAGAGAAAACAGGAAAGCAAAGGAGGGAGAGCCTGTGAAATTGCCTGTGGTGCGCAAGTTGATCTATGGGCTGCTTGCTGTGTTCTGCGTGATGATGCTCCTGTACGGGTGGACGAAACTCTCCCTGTTTTGCGGGCTGGCCATTGCCGCAGTCATTTGGGTGGGCATCCTGAACATTGCCCTCTGGCGGTGTCCCCACTGTGGAAAGAATCTTGGCCGTATGGAAAAGCAGAAGTACTGTCCCCATTGCGGCAAAGAACTTGAGATGTAACACGATTTATCATATATAGAGAGGAGACTGTGCCATGCTGGAACAGAAATACCCCATCGTGAAAGACCTGCGGGAGGAAAAAGAACTGGTCTGGATCAACCCCGACCGCACCGAGGACCCCGCTGCCCTGGAGCCCTTCGGCCTGTCTATGGCGGACATTGACGATGCCGAGGCCCGGCTGGCCCGGTTCGCCCCCTTCATCATGGCCTGCTTCCCGGAGACCCGGGAGAGCGGCGGCATCATCGAGTCCGTCCTGACCCCCGTGCCCAGCCTCCGAGCCCGACTCAATGAGAAGTACGGCAGCGGCATCCAGGGAAACCTCCTGCTGAAGCAGGACAGTCACCTGGCCATTGCCGGCTCGGTCAAGGCCCGGGGCGGCATCTATGAGGTCCTGAAGCACACGGAGGAGCTGGCCCTGGAGCACGGTCTCCTGTCCGGTTATGAGGATGACTACACCAAGCTGGCCACCCCGGAAGCCCGGGCATTCTTCACCCAGTTCACGGTCCAGGTGGGCTCCACCGGCAACCTGGGCCTGAGCATCGGCATCATGAGCGCTGCCGTGGGCTATGAGGTCATCGTCCATATGTCCGCCGATGCCAAGCAGTGGAAGAAGGATCTCCTCCGCCAGCACGGGGTCACCGTCATGGAGTACGAGTCCGACTACAGCGAGGCGGTGAAGCAGGGCAGAGCCAGCTCCGATGCCAACCCCAAGAGCTACTTCGTGGACGACGAGAACTCCAAGAACCTCTTCATGGGCTATGCCGTGGCCGCCAAGCGTCTGGTGAGCCAGCTGGAGGAGCAGAAGGTGACGGTGGACGCCGACCATCCCCTCTTTGTCTACATCCCCTGCGGTGTGGGCGGCGCCCCCGGCGGCGTGGCCTTCGGTCTGCGGCAGGTCTTCGGCCCCAACGTCCACACCTTCTTCGTGGAGCCCACCCAGGCCCCCTGCATGGTCCTGGGTATGGCCACCGGCCTGCAGAATGCAATCTCCGTCCAGGACATTGGTCTCACCGGCCTGACCCACGCCGACGGTCTGGCTGTGGGTCGTGCCTCCGGCTTTGTGGGCCGGGTGATGGTCCCCATCCTCAGCGGCGAGTTCACCCTCCGGGACGGCAAGCTCTACGACTATATGCGGGATCTGCTGGAGACCGAGGAGATCTTCATCGAGCCCAGCGCCTGCGCCGCCTTCCAGGGGCCTGTCATGCTGAACCAGTACCCTGAGACCCGGGCCTATCTGGAACAGCACGGCCTTGTGGACAAGATGCTCCAGGCAACCCACATCCTCTGGGCCACCGGCGGCAGACTGGTGCCGGAGGAGATCCGGCAGACCTACCGCGAAACCGTGCTGGAGTAACAGAAGAGAAAAAAGCATCCGTTTTGCAGCTGCAAAACGGATGCTTTTTGTTGCGGAAGGAAGCCTCAGCCCCGCTTGACCAGACGGCCTGCCCGGACGCCGGTGACGGTGCCGTGACGCAGGGCAACCTGTCCGCCCACCAGCACGTATTCCATGCCGCTGTTCCGGCGGTTGGGATATTCGTAGGAGGCGGCAGCGTGGAGGGCGTCGTAGTCAAACACGGCGATGTTGGCGTCTGCGCCCTCTTCCAGAAGTCCCTGTCCTGCCAGATGCAGGGCTTTGGCCGGGGCGGAGGTCAGGCTGCGGACGGAATCCTCCAGACTCCGCAGCCGGAAGTCCCGGGTCAGCTCCAGCCGCCGCACCATGGTGCCGAGCCCTCTGGGATGACGGCCACCCCGGGCGGTCTCATCGGGGCGCTGATCCATGGGGTTGGTGGAGTCGGAGCCGCCAAAGACTCTGGGATGGGCCATGATCTGCATCAGATCGGAGGTACTCTGGTTGAAG
>JAFVUT010000083.1 GCA_017502545.1 Ruminiclostridium sp. | reverse complement strand
TGTCATCAGAGAATGCATAGGTCTCTGCCAGACAGGGCTCTGCAGCGCCGTCGTTGGAGTAGAACTTGAACAGGGTCTCGTAGCAGGCGTTGATGACCAGGGCGGGGTACTTCTCGTAGCAGTAGCCGGGGTCCATGGTGTCGAAACCGGAGCCCATGGCAATGGCGACCACGTTGCCGCCTTCGGAGCTTGCAGCGCCGCCGTCATCACTGCCGCCGCCGCATGCACAGCAGCCTGCTGCCATAACCACTGCCAGCAGCAGAGCCAAAATCTTCTTTTTCATAGCACATTCCTCCTAAAAGAGTTTATATGAGATGCCGTCAGTTGGGCAGTATCTCCTTAGTCATACAGGTGGCAGGCAACGAAATGACCTGCCTGGATCTCTTTGAACACAGGTTCCTCCTGCTTGCACCGCTCACAGGCCTTGGGGCAGCGAGTATGGAACCGGCAGCCGCTGGGCGGGTTGGAAGGGCTGGGAAGCTCACCCTCCAGGCGGATACGCTCGATCTTTTCACCAGGGTCTACCTGGGGGATGGCGGACAGCAGGGACTCTGTGTAGGGATGGTAACGCTTTTCGTAGAGCTGGGCATAGTCTGCGATCTCCACGATCTTGCCTAAGTACATCACAGCCACCCGGTCGCTGACCTGGTAGACCACGTTCAGGTTATGGGAGATGAAGAAGTAGGTCAGACCCAGCTTCTCTTTGAGCTCCTGGAGGAGGTTCAGCACCTGGGCCTGGACGGAAACGTCCAGAGCGGAGACCGCCTCGTCACAGACAATGATCTTGGGCTCCAGAGCCAGGGCACGGGCGATGCCCACACGCTGCTTCTGGCCGCCGGAGAGCTCATGGGGATAGCGGCTGAGGTGGTAGGTGTCCAGGCCAACCAGCTGCATCAGCTCCTGGATGCGGGCATCCACATCCTGACCCTTCATGCCGTGGATCTCAAAGGGCTCCATCATGATCTGCTTGATGGTGCGCCGGGGATTCAGACTGGCAGAGGGGTCCTGGAAGATGATCTGAGCAGACTTTCGCATCTTCTTCAGCTCTTCTCCCTTGAACCGGGAGACCTCTTCCCCGTTCAGGTAGATCTGGCCCTCGGTGGGCTTGAGGAGTCGGACCAGGGCACGGCCCAGTGTGGACTTACCGCAGCCGCTTTCGCCCACCACGCCGAAGGTCTCCCCTTCCATGATCTCGAAGCTGACATCGTCAACGGCCTTGACCACCCCGGACTTCTTGGATTTCCCCTTAAAATAGACCTTCACATGGTCGGCCTTCATGAGGACTTTCTTCTCTGTCATTGGCTGACCTCCTGTTCTCCATCGGCATACAGCCAGCACCGGACCAGTCTGTCGTCGCCCATGTCCAGCATCTCAGGGGCAGCAGTCCTGCACCGTTCGGTGGCGTGGGGGCATCTGGGCCAGAAGGAACAGCCCTCGATCTTCTCGGTGGGATTGGGGACCATGCCTTCGATGGTTTCCAGAGGTGCTCGCTCCTTGGTGATCTTGGGGATGGCGTTCAGCAGGCCGATGGAATAGGGGTGAAGGGGCTTGTTGAAAAGGTCCTTCACGGAAGCTCTCTCCACGATGCGGCCGCAGTACATAACAATAACGGTGTCGCAAAGCTCGTTGACCACACCCAGGTCGTGGGTGATGAAGAGAACGGAGGTCCCCATCTCTTCGTTGAGCTTACGGATCAGGTCCAGGATCTGGGCCTGGATGGTCACGTCCAAAGCAGTGGTGGGCTCGTCAGCGATCAGGATCTGGGGCCGGCAGGCCAGGGCCATGGCGATCATCACACGCTGACGCATACCGCCGGACATCTGATGGGGATACTCATGGACACGGGCCTCGGCATTGGCGATGCCAACCGCCTTCATCATCTTCACAGCCTCATCCATGGCCTCCTTCTTCTTCATGCCCCGGTGGAGACGAAGGGTCTCTGCGATCTGCTTGCCGCAGGGGACGATAGGATTCAGAGAAGTCATCGGTTCCTGGAAGATCATGGAGATCTCGTTACCCCGGATCTTCTGCATTTCTTTCTCCGTGGCCTTCACCAGATCCTTACCCTTATAAATGATATTGCCCTGGGTGATCTTGCCGGGCGGGTTGGGGATCAGCTGCATAACACCCAGAGAGGAAACGCTCTTACCGGAGCCGGATTCGCCCACGATGCCAAGCTTTTCTCCCTTGCGCAGAACGTAGTCCAGGCGGTTGACCGCCTTCACGGTGCCTTCCGCAGACTGAAACTCCACGCAGAGGTCCTTTATTTCAAGAATGATCTCGGATTCGTTCATGTTTTCACAGTCTTTCTGTTCTGGAAAATCGATTTCACAGGGAATTTTCACGCTGTAAACCTTTAACGACCAAAAGTGTTATCAGCCCAACACGGCTCCTGTGATATGACAATTATCCTATCATAAATCACATCAATTTTCAACACTTTATCACAAAAAAGCGACCCCATTGTTATATTCGTTTCTCTGCCCAAAAACTGAAATAATATGCAGTCTGACTCGTGCATTTCTCCAGATATAAGAATTTTTAATCTTTACAATGTAATGTCTGATACAGATTCTCTGCAAAGGTCTTATGCCCTTCTTCCGTAAAATGCGCCCCATCAAAGGTCAGCGTGATTCCCCATTTCCCGGAATCTGCAAATGTAAGATCCATTTTTTCTGCCAGGCTTCTGTACTCATCGGCCAGTTTTGCCGACTCGACCAGGAGACGTTCCTCAAACACCCATGCACCGGGCTGCATGGGCGGCGGGGCAACCAGCAAGACTCTGGACCGGGGAACGGGAAGCCAGGAGAGAAAGGCTTCCATCCGTTTGGCTGTCAGGGCAGCATCTGCCCCCTGGAGCAGGTCGTTGCTTCCCAGCATGACAATGAGCAGATCGATGCTCTCATCAATGGTGGTCCGCTGGAGCATCTCCAGCTCAAAGGACCACTGGGGGATGCTTCGCCCGTTCTCCCCTTCGTTGAGGACCTCCCACCCGGACCTTTGGGTCAGAAGGTCCACCCATCTGGCCTCCGGTGGATACTGGCCGCCAAAATAGGACCGGGGATCAAATCCATAGGTGTTGGAATCACCAAGGCACATGACACGCATGATACTCCCTCCTTCCCTGTTGATTCTTCTATCATAGCAAGCCATTTTGCTTTTTGCAACGAAAACCGCCGCCTGGAACCAGGCAGCGGTTTTTATAGCTTAGAAAGAGTAGGTTTCAGGTTCAGCCGTAAAGGAGCTGAAGGTCGCCACAGCATTTTTCAGGTAGAGGACCTGGGTGTTGCCGTCGTTCTCATCGTACATTCCCCGAAGGTTGGGGTAGGCATCCAGCATGGACTTCTTAGCCTCCAGCCGATCGTCCTCCACCAGCTCACAGGCCACCCGGAGCCAGGTCCCATCCTGGAACGCGCAGAGCTCTGCCTTGGGGTTGGCTGCGATCTGTCTGGAGACATTCTTGATCTTACCGGTCTGGATGTACAGCTTCTCCTCAAAGATATGGATGGTGCCAAAGGGACGGACCCGGGGCTGGTCACCCTCCACCGTCGCCAGATAATAAACGCCAGCAGACTTGATAAAGTCACAAACTTTTTTCATGGTACTACCTCCTTTAGGCCGCTGATAATATGGGTTCCTCATCATTATACCAGAGTTTTTCCCCTGATACAATCTTCATCCTGCGTCTTCTGTCAGAAGGAACTCTCCAACCATCTGGACAGTCAGGAAGTATGCGGCATAGATCATCACCGCAGAGCCCACAAACATCACCGTGGCCGTTCCGGCGGCCAGGAATCCGGCCAACAGGAACATCTTTACGGCGGCAGAGTCTATCTGACCGGGGTCTGCCAGGACACATACAGCTGCGGCAATGTATTCAATGGAGACAGGGATCCCCACCAGCTCGGTCGGCCATGCTCCGTTGACCATCTTGGCATACAGGGAAATGGTAAGGATCCCTCGGAAGAGGCTATCGTCCATCCATTCCTGGCGCAGGGTACCCACAGCCTTCTCGGCCGCTCTCTGGACTTCCGTCTTTTCCAACGGGGCAAAAAGGGAATCCAGAACCAGCTGCAGTTCTCTGTTGCGCCCCCTCTCTCCGGTGTTCCCCCGATATCCGGCAGGGTCCATGCGGGCGGCCTCCTCCAGGGTATAGGTCCCCCGGAAGAGTTCATCCAGCACACCCATTGCCTGGTTAAGGCTGTGGAGCTTACGGCACTGACTGGTCACAACAAAGCCTTCCATACGGCCCACAATATCCTTTTCCAGGATGGTTCGGCTTTCTTCCTCCGAACGGTCGCTCAGCTCCTGCAGGCTCCTTCGGGAGGCATCAAACAGACGGATCTGCTCCAGTACATGACGGGCCATCCAGTCCCCCTGCTGCTCCGCTGCCTCCGGCATGAACCGGCAGTAAAGTTTGCTCAGCAGTTCCTCACCTTTCGCGCCTTTCTGGTGCAAGTCCCGTGCAAAGGCCATTGACTGTATCATAGTATCCCACCTTTTTTATCGTGATCTCTCATCCTCGATGGCAATGGCACGGATGGGGGAACCGTCCGTACCGGAAATTTTTAGGGGCAAAAAGCTGAACAGGTAAGACTTTCCAAAGTCCAGGGCCAGGGTGCTGTTCAGATTCTCCACAATGAGGGTTTCGTTTCCCAGGAGGATATTGTGGGCATCCCAGGCATCCCCATTGGTCTGATCCACGTTGAGAAAGTCAACGGCTACGATGGATACCCCCTGTTCCACCAGATACTCTGCCCCATCCCTGGAGAGGTAGGGGTGATGAAAATACTCCTCGGCACCAAAGCAGCGATACCAACCGGTGACCAGCACAGCAGCGCAGCCCGGTTCCAGAGGGGCGGAACAGAGATCCTCCGCTGTAATGTTTTCCCGTGCCTTCTTATGTCTCAGGTCAATGGCGACCCCACGCCGCAAAAAGGTTTCCACAGGGAAAGCAGAGATGGGTTTTCCCTCCGGCAAGAAATGGAGGGGCGCATCGATGTGGGTCCCCACGTGGGTGTTGAGCTGGAGCCGATCCACGTGGCAATAATCCCGCTCGTGGGTCAACCCCTCTGTGATGGAGATCTCCGGGTCACCCGGATAGATCATCATGCCATTTTTGATATCGTGGGTCAGGTCGATCAGTTTCATTTGGATCTTCCTCCAATTTAATTCGTTGGTTTTTATTATAACATAGAGTGCGAACCAGTTAAATACTTATAAAAGTAAAATAGGATCCAGCCAACATTGACATGATACAATATGAGTGCTATTTTACTTGTATTGATTTGAATAAATACACACACAGAGAGGATGAAAATACCGTGTTGGAAGTAAAGAATTACATCAACGGTGAATGGGTACCGGCAGTCTCCGGCCAGACGGTGGATGTGATCAACCCTGCCAACAAGCAGGTGATCGCAAAGGCTGCCTGCTCCGGACTGGAGGATGTGGAGTGGGCCGTCCAGGTCGCCAACACCTCCTTCTACAAGACCCGTGAGTGGCGCAATGCCTCCGCCGCAGACCGAGCCGCTGTGCTCTATAAAATCGCGGATAAGATTGAAGAACGGCTGGACGAGATCGCCCTGTGCAGCTGCACCAACCAGGGCAAACCTCTGCGCGAGGCCGAGCTTGATATCGGCGATGCCGCCAACGTATTCCGCTACTATGCCGGACTGATCACCAAGCCCAGCGGCGGGATCATCTCGGTCAACGACGGCTTCGGCAAGGTCCATGTTTATGAACAGGTGGAGCCTGTGGGGGTCTGTGCCCTGATCTCTCCCTGGAATTTCCCTCTCCTCATGGCAGCCTGGAAGGTGGCTCCGGCCCTGGCCGCAGGCAACAGCATCATTCTCAAGCCTGCCACGGTCACTCCCCTGCCCTGCGTGAAACTCTTTGAGATCATCCACGAGTGCGGCGTGCCCAAGGGTGCTGCCAACCTGCTTCTGGGTCCCGGTGCCATGATCGGCGATGCCCTGGCTGCTCACAAAAAGGTGGATATGCTCTCCTTTACCGGCAGCACTCCCGTGGGACAGGGCATCATGCGCCAGGCAGCCGTCAATGTCAAGCGCCTGGGCCTGGAGCTGGGCGGCAAGTCCCCTGTGATCCTGTTTGAGGACACCGACCTGGAGCGTGCCGTGGAATGGGTCATGCTGGGTGTCTTCTTTAACCAGGGCGAGATCTGCTGTTCCACGTCCCGTGCCATCGTCCAGGACACCATCTACGACAAGTTCCTGGAACTGCTGGCCCAGCGTGCCAACAACATCACCATCGGCGACCCCACCAGGAACCCCGATATGGGTGCCCTGGTCTCCGAGCACCAGTACAATACCGTTCTGCGCTATATTGAGGCCGGTAAGCGGGAAGGGGCAAGACTGGTCTGTGGCGGCGAGGCTTACACCGAGGGCGAGTGCGCCAACGGCTTCTTCATCCGCCCCACGGTCTTTGCCGACTGCACCCAGGACATGACCATCGTGAGAGAAGAGATCTTTGGCCCTGTGTTGGTGGTCTCCAAGTTCTCCACCGAGGAGGAAGCCGTGGACATGGCCAACGACACCGAATTCGGCCTGGGCGGCGCCGTCTTCACCGCCAACGGCACCCGGGCCAAGCGGGTCATCGACGAAATCCGGGCCGGTATCTGCTGGATCAACTGCAGCCAGCCCGCTTACTGTGAAGCTCCCTGGGGCGGCTACAAGATGTCTGGCCTGGGCAGAGACCTGGGTGTCCACGGTCTGGAAGAATATCAGGAGATCAAGCAGATCGTAACTTCCCTGGAGGAAGGTCCTCTGGGTTGGTATGAACATTAAATGAATAATAATAGAAAGAGAGGACGAAGTATTTTTATGCAAACATCGAGAGATCTCAACGCCAAATTGCCGTTGAAAGTAAAGTTTGGTTACGGCACCTCCGGCTTCTGCAGCTTCATCACCTGGACGGTGTTCAGCTACTATGGCCTTTACTTCATGAATGAGGTCGTGGGCCTGTCCGCTGCCTTTGCCGGTGCCCTCATCTCCCTGGGCACCCTGTGGGATGCCATCACCGACCCCATCGTGGGTTCCGTCTCTGACAATCTAAAGAATCCCAAGGGCCGCAGAAGACCCCTCATCAAGATGATCGCATTCCCCTTTATCATCATCTCCGTCCTTCTGTTCACCAACTTCGGCCTGGGTGAGACTGCCACCAAGATCTATTTCTTCGTGGTCATCATCCTCTACTATCTGGCCCAGACCGTTCTGGACATCTCCGCTTCCTCCCTGGGTTCTGAGATGACCAACAACTATGATGAACGCGCCTCTCTGGCCACCTGGAAGAACTACTTCGGTCTGCTTCCCACCGTTGCCATCAGCGCCTGCCTGATCCTGGTGGATTTCTGGAGCACCAAGTTCAGTAATCCTGATTTTGGCTGGACCATGACTGTGGTTTGCTACATGATCCCCACCCTCATCCTGCTGGTCATCCTCTATAAGTCCACCGACGGCTATGAGCGTCCCCGCAGCGAAACCGATGAGGTGGTAAAATACAGCGTCAAAAATGTCATCAACCTCTTTAAGAATAAGGGCACCCGTGTTGTCATGCTGATTTTCGGTATCAGCATCTTTGCCAACACCATCAACTATTCCGTGCAGGTCTATTACTACACCGATTACATGGGCATGAGCTCTGAGCAGGTGGCCCTGGCTACCTTTGTGTTCGGTGTCGCCAGCGTGTTCTGCGCCTATCTGGTGGAAAAGCTCATGATCAAGCTGGACAAGAAGATGTCCTGGGTGGTCGCCATCGGCCTGGAGGCTCTGGTCCTCATCGTGGACGTGGGCTTCATCATCAAGGCCGGTTCCAGCAGCATGACCACCCTGCTGGTCACCATGCTCCTGATGGGCCTGGGCAATGCAGCCGTCTATCAGGTCCCCTGGGCTATGATCCCCGACTGTGTTGACGTGGACCAGCTGGCTGACCCCAGCGGCAGACGAAACGACGGCATCGTGTTCGGTGCAGTCGCCTTCGTGCAGAAGGCCTGTGGTGCCGTTGGCGCCTTGGTGCTGGGCATCCTCATCGATATGGCTGCCGGCGATCCCAATGCCTATAAGTACATCTTCGCCTTCCTGGTTGGCGGCATCTATCTGCTGACCTGCTTCATCGTCAAGGCCTACCCCATCAACAAGAAGAGACATGACGACGTCATCGAGGCCATTGAAGCCAGAGCAGCCGGCCAGACCGTTAACATGGCTGACTTCAAGGATCTCATCTAAGTGTTGGAGGAGTGCTGTTCCATGAAAGTAACGAAGTATATCGACCTGAGCTGGGAGCTCTCGGACCACTCCCCCATCTATCCGGGCGATCCCGAGCCCCGTATCACCTACGGCACCCACACCCTGGAAAAGGACGGGTACAACCTCTCCGGTGTGTACACCGGTACCCAGACCGGCACCCATGTGGATGCCCCCTATCACTTCAGCAACGAGGGCGACACCATCGACAAGATGGAGCTGGACTACTTCTTTGGCCCTGCCGTGGTGGTCCGTGTGACCGACAAGAAGGCCGAAGAAGAGATCACTATGGAGGATCTTTCATCCGTGAAGGATCGGATCATCCCCGGGACCATCGTCCTCTTCAATACCAACTGGTATCAGAAGCGGGGGACGGAAGAATTCTATTCCCACCCCTATGTCTCCGGTGAGGTTGCTGCCTGGCTGGTGGAACAGGGTGTCCGGTTCATCGCCATTGACACCATGAATGCCGACTCCAGCACCAAGGGGGTCTTCCCTGTCCATGATCTGTTCTCGGAGAAGCGTCTGATGATCGGCGAAAACTGGGCACACCTGGATAAGATCGATTTTGATGACGGCCTGTGGGTGGCTGCCTTCCCCCTGAAAATACAGGGCGTGGACGGTTCCCCCGTCCGGGCAGTGGCTATGCAGATCCAGATGTA
>JAFVUT010000009.1 GCA_017502545.1 Ruminiclostridium sp. | reverse complement strand
GCCGCTTACGCTGCCCGCTGGGTGGCAAAGACCGTGGTGGCCGCCGGTCTGGCCAAGCGCTGCCAGGTCCAGCTGGCCTACGCCATCGGCGTGGCCCGTCCCGTCTCCGTCCTGGTGGAGACCTTCGGCACCGGCACTGTCTCCGACGAGGTCCTGGAGAACGCCGTTCAGCAGGTCTTCGACCTGCGCCCCACTGCCATCATCCGTGATCTGGACCTGCAGAAGCCCATCTACCGCAAGCTGGCTGCCTACGGCCACATGGGCCGTGAGGACCTGGGCGTCCTGTGGGAGAAGACCGACCGTGCCGAGGCACTGAAGGCTGCCTGCAAGTAAGGAGAGATCCCTATGGCAGAAATTTCTGTGATCGTTCCGGTATACAAGGCGGAGGCCTTTCTGCGTAAGTGTACCGATTCCATCCTGAACCAGACCTTCCCCGATCTGGAGCTTCTCCTGGTGGAGGACGGTTCCCCCGATCAGAGTGGGGCCCTCTGCGACCGGATCGCCGCCGAGGATCCCCGTGTCCGGGTCTTCCACAAGCCCAACGGCGGCGTCAGCTCTGCCCGGAATTTAGGGTTAGCCGAGGCCAAGGGCAAGTACATCGCCTTTGCCGACTCCGACGACTGGCTCCCCCTGGATGCCCTGGCCAACATGTACGAGGCCCTCACCGCCAACGGGGCGGACTCCGCCGGCGGCGCCCACATCCTGGTGGAGGTGGACGGCCGGGAGGCCTCTGCCCCCGGGGCCATGCCCCCCGGTGTCTACGGTCCGGCCGAGATCCGCACCGGTTTCATCGACCGGCTCATGGGCGAGCGGATGGGCAAGCCCGACGAGGTCCTCAACGGCTTCATCTGGCGGTTCCTCTTCTCCAAGGAGATCATCCGGGACCACAACATCACCTTTGAGGGGGCCTATCTGGAGGACGAGCTCTTCCTGCTGGAGTACTTCTGCTATGCAAAGAAGCTGGCCATGATCGGCCAGCCCGTGTACTACTACCTCCAGAATCCCGTGTCCGTCACCCGCCGGTACCTGAAGGACTATATGCAGACCTTCACCCGGTTCATGGAGGCCAAGGCCGCCCTGGCGGGAAAGCACGGCCTGGGGGAGAACCTCCCCCTGTGGAAGGAGAACTCCAACTGGTCCGGCCTGCTCATTGCCATCGGCAACGAGTTCGCCGCCAGCAACCCCGCCTCTCTGGGCCGGAAGCGCCAGACCGTCAAGGAGATCTGCGCCCGTCCCGAAATGGCCCAGGCCATCCAGGCCATCCAGCCCCAGGGGCTGGGCCGGAATAAGCAGGTGGTAGCCGATCTGGTCTGCAGGAAGCAGTTCCTGCTGCTGTCTCTGCTGTACTGGTATAAGAATCGAAACCACTAAACAGCCTGTCGAAAATGCTTGGTTCTGCGCATCCCAAAGCCTCCCCTGTGTAAGGGGAGGTGCCGAGCGAATGCGAGGCGGAGGGGTTGTCAACACAAACCCTGCGAATTCGCATTGCCTTTCGGTAGACCTGCAAGGCTTTTGCTGCACAATCCCTCAGTCAGCCTGCGGCTGCCAGCTCCCTTTACACAAGGGAGCCTGAGGTTGTGCTGTTGACAAAGGAATGCTTTTTTGACACAAATGTAGGGGCCGATGTCCACATCGGCCCGCACCCTATAGAAAGGAGTGATCGCCCGTGGAAACGGTGCGGAGCAGTATTCTGTGCCAACTTCTCGCCCCCCTGTGGCGGCAACTGTGCGCCTTGTATGAGGGCAGCCTGCTGGCCGTTGTCATCCGGGGCATTGCCAATCTGATCGTTCGGTGGTGCACCGGCAGTGCGATCATCCAATTTTTCATCCGGGAAGGGACCCTGGACCGAGCATGGAAGGACAGCCTTCTCTGCCGGGGCCTCACCTTCCTCATCAATATCCCCACCAAGATATTACACGCCATCTATAAGAAGTTTGAGGCCGCCTTTGAGGACAGCTTCTTTGCCCAGCTGGCCTTCTCTGTGGTGGAGAACACCCCCGTGGTCATCAGCTGGCTCATGCTGGCCATTCTGGTGATCCCCTTTGAAAACTGGAACAACGCCTACAGCCTCCTGGTCTATGGCGGCGGTTTTGTCCTGGCCATCTTCTCCGGTATGCGCCGGAAGGACTGGGGGCTGGACATTGCCTCCCTGGGCCCCTGGCTGGTGGCCTTCGGGGCCGCTGTGGTCCTGGCCTGGCCCCTGTCGGCCTATCCCGATGCCTCCTTCCGGTTCCTGAAGTATTACGGGGCCGCCATCCTCTGCGTCATCGTCATCGTGAGCACCGTCCAGCGACGGGAGCACCTGATGCGCCTGCTGGGCTTTGCCTCGGTGGGTCTGGCGGTCATGTCCCTCTATGGCTTCTACCAGCGGATCATGGGCGTGGAGGTGAACGCCTCCTACGTGGACATGACCCAGAGCCTCAACAAGAACATGCCCGGCCGTGTGGAGGCCTTCTTTGACAACCCCAATACCTTCGCCCAGGTCCTGCTGATGCTCATCCCCCTGGCGGTGGCCCTGATGCTGGGAAG
>JAFVUT010000082.1 GCA_017502545.1 Ruminiclostridium sp. | reverse complement strand
GAGGTGGGGTGGGGTGGAGAGAACCCTGCAGGAGTGCTCTTGCCTCTCCCTTTGGGAGAGGTGGCGCCGCCGGAGTCGGTGACGGAGAGGGCGGATCCGTTGAGGCATTGGTGGATCGGCAGAGATTCGCCCTCTCAGTCTTCTCCCTGCGGTCGAATCCAGCTCTCCCGGAGGGAGAGCCAAGGGGCTTCGGATTGCCGGCAGGATACTTTCGTTTGCGAAAGCGCTCCTGGGAAAAGTCGGGACAGGAGGGAAGTGGCGGGGACTGGCAAAATCGATCCGAAAATTATTTTTTGAAACGTGTACGTTTGCGTACACGAAACCCCGTTTTTTGACCTATTAGTGAAAGGAGTGTTGCCTATGCAGGATACAAACGTAAGCAGACAGGAGGTCCTCCGAAGGATGCTGTCCCTGGCTGCCGGGAAGGCCAACGACCCGGTGAAGCTGGCCTATCTGCCCGAAGAGGACCGGGATCGGATCGCCCGGCTGGATCTGGGGTGTCTGACCGAGTTCAAGCGGAACGCCAACGGCACGGTGGAAATGAAGTTCGTGGACCGGACGGCCATCTTCATCAAGATCCTGGAACAGCTCAAGGAGGAGGCCAACGACGGCCCTGCCGCCTTTCTCCGGGCGTTGGATGGAGGGGATGAGGTCCAGCCCGACTGGGTCTCCCGGCGATGATCCGGACCTTTTCCCCCAAGCAGAAGACCGTGCTGGGGTGGTGGCGGCAGGGGGCGGAGACAGAGGGGATGGATGCCATCATCTGTGACGGGGCGGTGCGAAGCGGGAAGACCCTCTGCCTGGGCCTGTCCTTCTTCCTCTGGGCCATGGCCCGGTTCCACCGGCAGCAGTTCGCCCTCTGCGGGAAAACCACCGAGTCGGTCCGGCGCAATCTCCTCTCCGGGGTCCTGCCCCTGCTGGAGGAACTGGGCTTTACCTGGGAGGAGAAGGTCTCCCGGAACTGGATGAAGGTCCGGTTGGGGGGACGGGAGAACACCTTCTACCTCTTCGGCGGCAAGGATGAGGGGAGCGCCTCCCTCATCCAGGGGGTGACCCTGGCGGGGGTCCTGCTGGACGAGGTGGCTCTCATGCCCCGGTCCTTTGTGGAGCAGGCCTGCGCCCGCTGCTCTGTGACGGGAGCCCGGTTCTGGTTCTCCTGTAACCCCGAGGGGCCGGGCCACTGGTTCTACAGGGAGTGGATCTGCAAGGCGGCCCAGCGAAGGGCTCTCCACCTGCGGTTCTTAATGGAGGACAACCCCGCCCTGTCTGAGGAGACCCGTCAGCGGTATGAGCGGGCCTTTCAGGGGGCCTTTTACCGGCGGTTCGTCCTGGGGGAGTGGACGGCAGCTGAGGGGCTGGTCTACGACTTCTTCGACGAGAGCCTGGTCCGGGAGGTGCCGGAGGGAGAGGGGGAGGAGTGGATCATCTCCTGCGACTACGGCACCCTGAACCCCACCTCCATGGGCCTGTGGGGGCGGTACGGCGGGGTGTGGTACCGGGTGAAGGAGTACTACTACGATGCCCGGGAGGCCAAACGCCAGCAGACCGACCAGGAGTATGCCCAGCGGCTCCGGGAGCTGGCAGGGGGCCGGGACATCCGGGCGGTGGTGGCCGACCCCTCGGCGGCCTCCTTCCTGGAGGTCCTCCGCCGGGAGGGGTGGCCGGTGCGAAAGGCCAGAAACGAGGTCCTCTCCGGCATCCGTCTCACGGCGGATGCCCTCAAGAGCGGCAGGGTGGTCATCTGCACCCCCTGTGCCGATGCCATCCGGGAGTTCGGTGCCTACTGCTGGGACCTGTCCGACGGGGATAAGGACCGGGTGAAAAAGCAGTTCGACCACGCCATGGATGAGATCCGGTACTTTGTGGCCACGGTGGTGAGCCCGGAGTCCGGGGGATTCTGGGCCGGGGTGGTGGAGAGGAGGGGGTGACCACAGACACAGGAGCGCGGGAACCTGCCACAGAGTGGGCCGATGAAGGCATCGGCCCCTACAGGGGTGTCGTTTTTTGTAGGGGACGATGCCCTCATCGTCCCGCATCCCGAAGGGTACGATCAATGTGATAAGGAGGTACACAATGCCATTATTCAAACGAGAACGGCGGGAGGGGAGCCCGCCCGGGGCGGTCCAAATGCGCCAGACCGACCGCCACCCCTTTCGGCTCATAGACGGGTACATCCCCCTCCACCAGCCGGAGTTCAGCCTCTACCGGTCCATCCGGGAGGCCATCCCCGTGGTGGATGCCGCCATCCTGAAGCTGGTCCGGCTCACCGGCGGGGTGACGGCCACCTGCGGGGACAAACGGGTAGAGGAGGAGCTGCAGGAGTTTCTGCGGACCGTCCCCGCCGGGTGGAACCAGCAGGGCATCCAGGCCTTTCTGGACTGCTACCTGGACTGTCTGCTCACCTGCGGCCGGGCGGTGGGGGAGATCGTTCCCAGCCGGGACGGACGGGGGATCGCCGCCGTCCTCTGCGGGAATGTGTCGGACATTCAGGTGAAGGAGGCCGGGTCTCCTCTGGAGATCCTTCTGGCTCTCCGCCGGTCGGACGGCACCACGGAGGTGCTGCCTCGCCAGGACCTGCTCCTCTTCACCCCCTACAGCCCCAGCCCCGAGAATCCCTACGGGGTCTCCCTCCTCCACAGTATGCCCTTTCTGTCCGGGATCCTTCTGAAGATCTACCAGACCCTGGGGGCCAACTGGGAACGGGCGGGGAACCTGCGGTTTGCCGTGGTCTACAAGCCCGGGGAGGAGGGCCTGGACGACCGGCGGCTCCAGGAGCGCAGCCAGCTGCTGGCCCAGCGGTGGTCGGAGGCCATGCAGTCCACCCGGGCCGGGTCCGTCCGGGACTTTGTGGCCACGGGGGATGTGGAGATCAAGGTCATCGGGGCAGAGGCGGACATCCCCGACTGTCAGGCCCCGGTGCGGCTCATCCTGGAGCAGCTCATCTCCCAGACGGGGATCCCGCCCTTCCTGCTGGGGCTGAACTGGTCCTCCACCGAGCGGATGAGCAGCCAGCAGGCCGACATCATGACCAGTGAGCTCACCGCCCTGCGCCGGACCCTCACCCCGGTGGTGGAGAAGATCTGCCGCCTGTGGCTGCGGATGAGGGGCTATGACTGCCCCTTCACGGTGGAGTGGGAGGAGATCAATCTCCAGGACCAGGTGGAGGAGGCCCGGGCAGAGCTGTACCGCCAGCAGGCGGCCGCCCTGGAGAAGAAAAAGGAGGAAGAAATATGAAAACTGTGACCAAGGAGGCCCAGACCCAGACCCTGGAACCCCTGGAGGGGGAGCTGGGCCACATCAACCGTCTGGCCCGCCGGGAGCTGACGGCAGAGGAGGTCTACACCTTTGCTGTCCGCCTGTGCGACAACCAGACCGACCGGGACGAGGAGTATTTCGACCGGGCCGCCCTGGAAAAGCTGGCGGCCCTCTTTGTGGGCAAGACCGGCATCTTTGACCACTCTTGGAGCGCCAAGGACCAGACCGCCCGCCTCTACCGCACGGAGCTGGTGGAGGAACCCGGGGTGATCACCCAGGCCGGGGAGCCCGGGTGCTACCTGAAGGGGTATGCCTATATGCTCCGCACGGCGGAGAACGAGGCCCTGATCCAGGAGATCGAAGGGGGGATCAAGAAGGAGGTGAGCGTCAGCTGCGCCGTCAGCCGATGCGTCTGCTCCATCTGCGGCCATGACATCCACGACCGGTCTGCCTGCAGCCATGTGAAGGGCCGCATCTATGAGGGCAAGCGGTGCATGGTGAAGCTGGCCGATCCCACCGATGCCTATGAGTGGTCCTTTGTGGCCGTTCCCGCCCAGCGGTATGCCGGGGTGGTGAAGGCCTACGGCACCGGCAAGACCCTCCGCCAGATGCTGGCCGGTCTGGACCGGTCCGGTCCCTGGGAGGCCGAGCTCCGTCAGCTGGAGAAGGAGGCAGAGACCGGGCGAAAGTACTTGGAGGGCCTGCGTCAGGAGACCGTCCGACTGGGGCTTCTGGCGGAGGAAGGTCTGGGGGGCGATGTCCTCCGGTCCATCACCGGCAAGCTGGAGGGGGAGGAACTGGAGGCCCTGCGGTCCTGCTTTGAAAAGCGGCTGGAAAAGGCCATGGCCCTGCCCACCCAGCTGACCTACGGCGGCGGGGAGAGCCAGGCCGTGGGGGATGACGGGGCCTTTGCCATTTGATGGGAGGGGCCGGGAGAAACGTACATTGTAGGGGCCGATGCCCACATCGGCCCATCCCACGTTGGCGGTACGACCAACGTGGGAAACAATCCCTCAGTCAGCCTGACGGCTGACAGCTCCCTTTGCACAAGGGAGCCTTAGGAAGCTCGCAACATAATAAAGGAGGAACAAACATGAGCGTAGCATTCAACGGCATTGACAACCAAGTGGTCACCTTCCAGGCCAGCACCGGCGAGGCAGGGGACACCATGGCCATGGATGCCAACAACCGGGTGAAGATGGCCCCCGGCGGGGCCGCCCCTGTGGGCATCCTGCTGAACAAGCGCTGCGGCCACGGGGCCGTCCAGATCAAGGGGTATGTCCAGGTGGCCTACAGCGGCTCCACCGCCCCTAAACTGGGCTGGAACAGCCTGGTGGCCGACGGCTCCAGCGGTCTGCGTCTGGCGGCCTCCGGGGAAACCGGCAGAGACTGCCTGGTGGTGAGCCTGAACACCGCAGAAAAGACCGCGGGCCTGTTCCTGTGAGACAGGCCGGAAAGGAAGTGTGAAATATGGCATATCAGTTTGAAACCGTGAAGCTGGACAAGGGGATGTACAACGAGGCCGGGACCTCCTTCACCAAGGTCCTGGAAAAGTGCGACCCCTCCGAGCAGTACAAGGGAACCCCTCTGGAGCACCTGGACGCCTTTCAGCGACAGCTCAAGCGCTTTGACATCAAAGTGAAGGGACCTGATTCCGATGTGGTCTCCAAGTTCTTTGCCACCTGGGAGTCCGCCGTCCTGTTCCCCGAGTATGTGGCCCGGGCCGTCCGTCAGGGCATGGAGGAGAGCAACATCCTGCCCTTCCTCACCGCTGCAGAGACCCGCATCACCGGCATGGACTACCGCTCCATCACCTCCGCTCCCGGGGAGGAGGACAAGGGGCTGAAGCTGGTCTCCGAAGGGGCGGCCATTCCCGAGACCCGCATCCGGGCCCAGGAGAACCTGGTCCAGCTCCATAAGAGAGGGCGGATGCTGGTGGCCTCCTATGAGGCCGTTCAGTTCCAGCGGCTGGACCTCTTCTCCGTGACCCTGAAGCAGATCGGGGCCTACATCAACCGTATGCACGTGGCAGATGCGGTAAACGTGCTCCTGTACGGGGATGGCAACAACAACGCCGCCTCCTTCTACTCTGTGGGGTCCGACCCCATCGGCGGCACCGCCGGACAGCTGTCCTACGAGGCTCTGGTGGATTTCTGGAGCCAGTTTGATCCCTACACCATGAACACCCTGGTGGTGGGGGATGCCATGGCCCAGATCCTGAAGCTCCCCGAGATGCAGGATGGGGCGGCTGGTCTGGACTTCCAGGGAACCGGCAAGCTGGTCACCCCCATGGGGGCTACCCTCCTGCGGTCCAGCGCCGTTCCTCCCGGGGTCATCATCGGCCTGGACAAGAACTACGCCTTGGAGATGGTCCGGGGGAGCGACGTGCTGGTGGAGTATGACAAGCTCATTGACCGCCAGCTGGAGCGGGCCGCCATCACCTCCATTTCCGGCTTCTCCAAGATCTTCCAGGAGGCCTCCAAGGTCCTGGAGATCGGCTGAGACCAGGGGGTGAGGGTATGATCCACGAGATCCTGACGGCGGCCCGGGCCTTTCTGGCCCGGGACCTGTCCCAGGACCAGGATGCCGTTCTGACCAGCCTCTGTGGGGAGGCCATGGCGGTCTGGCAGGGGAGGCTCCGGGAGGGGCTGACCCCGGAGGACTGCCGGGGGGCCTTTGTCACCGCCTGCGCCTGGACGGCCCTGGCCGGTCTGGCCCCTGCCCTGGAGGCGGGGGTACCCGTCCCCCGGTCCTTTACCGCCGGAGATCTGTCCGTGTCCATGGGCGGGTCCGGCGGCGACTGGAACCGGGCAGCATATCGGCTGAAGGACCGGGCGGAAGAGCTCATGGCTCCCTACACCCGGGACGAGGGATTGATTTTCCGGGAGGTGGCGGGATGAGCTATGCAGCAGCCTTTCTTGCGGTGGCCGCCCGCCACGGGGAGAGGATCGCCCTGGAGCGGGAAGGAGAGGTCCTGGGGACCGGTTTGGCCCTTCTGCGGCCTCTGTTTGACCGGTCTGCCCAGTTTCTCCCCGGGGATCTGGGTCTGGACCGGCAGGTCCGGGTTCTGTGCATGGCCGAGGCCGCCCTCCCCTTTGACCCCCTCCCCGGCTATACTCTGGTCCGGGGGGAGCAGGGGGTCTACCGGGTGGTAAATGTCCGCCGGGTGACGGCCGGACGGGAACTGGTCTGTTGGCGGGCTGTTCTGGAGGAGGTGGCGGCGGGGTGACGACCCTTACTATGCTCCAAGAGGCCGTGACCGACCTCCTCACTGCCGGAGGCATCCCCGCCATGGGGGCCTTTCCCAAGGAGGACCGGGTCCACAGGACCCGGCCTCTGGCGGTGGTGGGGGTCAGGGAGGTGGCCGTCACCCCTGCCGCCTTCGGGGACTGCCTGGGGGACAGCCCCCAGGGGGAGCTCCTGGGCCAGCAGGTCCGGGCGACGGTCCGGCTCACCCTGTACAGTCCGCCTGAGACAGGAGAGGAGGGCTGCCGTCAGCTGCTGGACCAGACGGCGGGGGTGATCTTCCGGGGACGGCCCGGAGGCTTGAGACCAGAGAAATGGGTCATGGGCGAGACGTCCTTTGACCAGACCAGGGGGATGTTCCGGGCCGAACTCATCGCAGTCTACGGCGGGATGCTGACGGCGGTGACCACGGGCGAGACCTTCTTCCTGGACTTTGCCGTGAAAGGTGGTTTGACCATATGAATGCAGTGACAGTACATGAGCGGCCGGGGGTCTACTCGGCCTATGAGATCTCCTCGGTGATCCGCGCCGGCAGTCGGAGCGGAGTGGTCGCCCTGGCGGCGGTGAGCACCGGGGGAACGGCGGGGGAGCTCTGCTCCCTCACCAGCTACAGCCAGGCGGTGGAGGCCTTCGGTCAGGAGGACCCCATGACCCTCCTGGCAAAGCTCCTTCTGGCCAACGGAGCCGCCCGGGTCTTGGCTGTCCCGGTGGCAGAGGGGGGCAGCTATGAGGCCGCCTTCTCTCTTCTGGCTGCCCAGGAAGGGGTGAAGGTCATGGTGTGCGACAGCCAGGACCTGGCCGTCCAGCAGGCCCTGGGGGCAGCGGTGGCAGAGGCCTCCGGACTCCGCCGGGAACGGATCGCCGTGGTCCCGGGCGGGGACGGAGAGACGGTGGCCCAGCTCCTCCAGCGGGCCGGGGACCTGAACAGTGAGCGGGTGGTCCTCACCGCCCCCTCTGCCCAGGGGACCACTCTGGCAGGAGCCCAGGTGGCCGCCGCTGTGGCCGGGGCCATCTGCGCCCAGTCCGACCCGGCCATCCCTCTGGGGGGTGCCCAGCTCCGGGGGATCTCCGGGCTGGAACGGGCCTTTGGTGAGGGGGATCTGGACCTTCTCATCCAGGGGGGCGTGACCCCCGTGGAGATGACCGCGGGCTCTGCCTGGGTGGTCCGTGGGGTCACCACCCGGACCCGGACGGCCGGAGTCTCCGACCAGACCTGGCGGGACCTGACCACCGTTCTGGTGGTGGATGATGTGATCCCCGCCATCCGCCAGAGCCTCCAGGCCCGGTTCCGCCGGACCAAGAACACCCAGCAGGTCCGCAGCGCCATCCGCTCCCAGTTGATCCTGGAGCTGGAGAACAGGAAGGGGGCGGAGATCATCACCGACTATGGGGAGGTGGAGGTGAGTCCCCTGGAGGAGGACCCTTCCGTGTGCCTGGTGACCTTCGGCTTCCAGGTGGCCCACGGCCTGAACCAGATCTGGCTCTCTGCCCAGATCACCGTGTAAGGGGGTGAGGGAATGGTAACGAAAGGGATCCCTACCAGCAGTGATATCTACCTGGAGGTGAACGGCCGGAAGGTGGCGGTGGTCCAGAGCTACACCGCCCAGTCCAGCCGGACCTCCACTCAGGTGGAGGCCTTTGGGGAGGCCGAGCCTGTGGCCGCCATCCCCGGGCAGACCCGCCATCAGCTGGAGCTGACCCGGATCTATGCTACCGACGAGGCCATGGCAGACGGTATCCGGTTCTACGACCTGGAGGACTTCAGCCTGGTCATCTGCAAGCCCGACCGCCGGGTGATCTACAGCGGCTGTCAGTGGAGCAGGATCGGGGAGACCGGCGATCTGGGGGCCTTCGTCCTGGAGAAGGTCTCTGTGGTGGCGGCCCGCCGTCTGGAGACTGCCGCATGACCGCCCCGGACTGGCTGAGGCTGGGGGGAGGGCACACTGCCCTCCCGCTGGCCGACGGCAGGAGCCTGCGGCTTCTGACCGTCCGGGAGGTGCTGCAGGCCTGCCGGGAAGGGATGGACCTGGAGGGGGACAAAGCCCTGAACAACAATGCCTGTCTTCTGGCCCGGGCGCTGGTCCGGGAGGGAGAGCCCCTCTATTCGGACGGGCGGGCTGTTCTGGCGGCGCTGTCTCCGGAGGAGATCGAGTCCCTGGCCGGGGCCTGGGCGGCCTTTGACCGCCGGGAGAACCCCGGCCTCACTGCCCACCCGGACCGGGTGGAGGACTTGAAGGACGCATTGAAGGGTCTGCCCCAGGAACGGCTCAAGTGGAAGGTCCTCCGGGCCTTTGGGGCCCTGCCCACCGAAGAACGGGCCAGGGCCATGACCGGGCGGGACTACCTCTGGTGCGCCCTCCACCTCCTCCTGGACCAGGAGGAGGTCCTGGACCGGCTCTGCCCTGCCTGCCGGGAGGAAACCCGGCAGGACCGCTGCCCCGTCTGCGGCAGAGCGTCCGGGGATGGGGAGACGGAGACCAACGGGGCCTTTGACTGGGCGCAGTTTCAGGCCCTGAGAGAGGGGTGAGCACGTGATCGACTATCTGGAAGACCTGCTGGAGGAGGAAGCGGCGGTGGAGCTCACCGGGCGTCCTCTGGTGCCGGTGGGGAGAAGAAAGGTCCCCCTCTGGGAGGAGGATGAGACCCCTCTCCGGGCGGGGAAGCATCTGGACGGAGACGGCCCTGCAGAAAAAGGGGGGAGCCAGGAGGGAGAGCCCCTGATGAAGGCTGGCAGACCCTTCTGGGCTGAGGAGGCTGGGGAATCCCGCTTTGGAGCGGTCCGACTGCTGCGTCAGCTCAGTCGAGGGGTCCAGGCAGCCGGGGCAGTCCGCCAGCAGGGAAGATCCATGACGGTGACGCTGGCAGAGGAGGCCCCGCAGGCGGGTTCTCTGGACCTGGAAACCATCGACCGGGCGGTCCAGCGGGATGCCCGCCGATACGATGGGGGATTTTCCCTCTATTAAGGCGAGTGTGTCTTGATCTGTCGGAAAAGCTGGGTGGCACAGCATATCCCAAGCCTCCCTCGTCAGAGGGAGCCTTATATCAATATTTAATTAAGAAAGGAGGGCGGACATGGAACTGACGCCCATGCAGTACAAGGGGTATGTGTGGCCCCACAACCCCAGGACCTATACCATCCGCTACCAGCGGCAGGTGGCCCTCCACAAGGTCCCCTTTGGCCGGTACGCCATGCAGGACCTGGGCCTCACCCGGCGGGTCATGACCGGGGAGGGGGAGTTTTACGGGCCCCGTGCCTATGAGGAGTTCAAGAAACTGGCCTCCATCTTCTACGAGGGCGGGCCGGGGCCCCTGATCCATCCGGTGTGGCAGGCCTCCCAGGCCTATCTGGTGGAGCTCTCCCTGGCCCAGGAGCCCCGGAAGGACTATGTGCGGTACACCTTCACCTTCTGGGAGACTTTTGAGAAGTACAGCCAGAGCCTGGATGGGGGCAAACCGGCAGAGTCCTCCCGACCCAGGACGTATATTCTGGCCCAGGGGGAGACCTTCTGGTCGGTGGCCCGGGACTGGGGGCTCACCGAGGAGGAACTGCTGGACCTGAACCCGCAGGTGAAGAACCCCAGCCTGGTGAAGGGGGGCTCTGCCCTCTATGTGAAATGAGGTGGCAGAATGACGGAATGGACCATGACCTGCTATGACGGCAGGACTTACATCCTCCCCACCCCCCTGGCCTGGCGGCTGGACTACGGCCTGGGGGACCCCTGCGACGGCTTCTGGGTGAAGACCCTGTGGACGGCGGGGCAGGAGGACCTCCTGGCAGACGGGGTGCGGATGACCGTCACCCGGGGCGGTGAGACCGTCTTCACCGGGGTGGTGGACGAGTGCACCTGCCAGTGGTCCCATCAGGGGTGCACGGCGGAAATCACCGGCCGGGGCCTTCAGGGTCTGCTCCTGGACAACCAGGCAGAGGCGGCCGACTACGGTCTTGCCACCCTGGAGGAGATCCTGCGGCAGTATGTGTCCCCCTTCGGCATTTCCCTGGCGGTCCCGGTGACCCTGCCGGCGGCGGCGGGGTTTTCCGTGGCCTCGGGGAGCAGCTGCTGGAAGGTGCTGTACCAGTTCGCCCGGTATCACGGGGGTGTCTGCCCCCGGTTTGACCGGCAGGGCAAGCTCCGGCTGGAGCCCTGGAAGGATGGGGACCCGGTGGTCCTGGACGAGACTGCGCCCGTGACCCGGACGGTCCTCCGTCAGACCCGATACGGGGTCCTGTCCCAGGTGACGGTGAAGGACCTGTCCGGCTGGACCGAACAGACCGAGGTGAACCAGGACTTTCTGGACCGGGGAGGCTGTGCCCGACGGGTCATCTGTCTGCCCCGGAAGGTGGGCTATCAGGCCCGCCGCTACCAGGCCCGGTTCCAGCTGGACCGATCCGCCGCCGGCCTGCGGCAGGTGGAGCTCTCGCTGGCCATCCCCTTCGCCGCCTGGCCGGGGGATCTGGTGAAGTTCACCCGTGCCGGGTGGAACCGGAACGGCCTCTACCGGGTCCGGGAATGTTCGGTGGAGATGAGTGAGAATGGCTGTGAGACCCGCCTGGTGCTGGGGGACCCGGATGCGGTGCTGTGATGGGTGGGCGTTGGGGATGAACAAACGCGGTACGAACCCTTTGGAGAGCGGGCCGATGTGGGCATCGGCCCCTACAGGCAAAGTGTCACGCCTGTAGGGCGGGGGCTTGCTCCCGCCGTTTGCCCCGACATGGGGGAAACGTTGGATGACATTGGAAGGAGGAAAACTATGTGGATGGCAAGACCCAGGGGGCAGAGCCTCCTGGAGGAACCGGCAGCCCAGACCGGTCATGTGACCCTGTCCGGGACACCGGCCGGGGTGGGCCTGGAAGGGGAACGCCGGGAAGTCCCCCTCTTCGGGCCCGGTGGCTACCGCTGGGCCCCTGCCCGGGGGGATCAGGTGCTGGTGGTGAAGACCGGCCCTGAGCAGACCCCTGCCCTGGTGGGGGTCCGGCAGGAGGAAGTTCTGGAGCCGGGGGAGGTCTTCCTCTCTGTGGCAGAGGGGGCGGGGATCCGCCTGAGCCCCGACGGGACCATCGCCCTCACCGGGAAGGTCACCGTCAACGGACAGGAGGTGTAACATGGAGGCATACAAACTGCGGGAGGGAGACTACTGCCCGGAGGCCGGGGGGACCTTTGCCCGGGTGTCGGGGGCGGAGGCCCTGCTGGAACGGATCCTTTTCAAGCTCCGGGTCCGCCGGGGGAGTTTTCCCCTGATGCCCGATCTGGGCAGCCGTTTGTATCTTTTGCCCCGGGCCAAGTCCTCCGCCCGGGCGGCCCTGGGGGCAAGCTATGCCGCCGAGGCCCTGGCGGGGGAGGAGGTGGCGGTCACCCGGACGGAATGGGAGGAGGAGAGCCGACGGTTCACCGTCTTTCTGCAGTGGCAGGGGGAGGAACTGTCGGCCTCGGTGTATCTTGGAGAGGAGTGAGTGAGATTGAAAACCACAGAGGAGATTTTTCGGGAGATGATGGAACGGTTTGCCCTGGAGACCGGCCTGGAGCCTGACGGCTCCGGGGAGCTGGCAGTGCGGATGTATGCCCTGGCCGCCCAGGTCAGCGGCCTCTACCGGGAGGCAGAGTGGACCCGCTGCCAGTGCTTCCCCCAGACGGCGGTGGGAGAGAACCTGGACAACCACGCCTTTCTTCGGGGGCTTGCCCGCCAGGAGGCCCAGCCTTCGGCGGGGGTCCTGCGGTTCCTGGTGACCGATACCGCCCGGGAGGATCTGACCATCCCCCTGGGGACGGTGGCCATGACGGCGGGCGGGGTGTCCTTCGAGACCACCCGGGAAGGGGTGGTCCGGGCGGGGACCAGCTATGCCGATGTGCCTGCCCAGGCAGTCCTGCCGGGAAGGGCAGGGAATGTGCCGGCGGGGGTGGTCCGGACCATGGCGGTGGCACCTGTGGGGGTGGCCTCCTGCACCAATCCGGCCCCCTTCACCGGAGGCTGCCAGCGGGAGGAGGACGAAGAGCTTCGGACCCGGGTCCTGGAGAGCTATCGGAGCCTCCCCAACGGCACCAACGCCGCCTACTATCGGCAGGAGGCCCAGTCGGTGGAGGGGGTGTCCGCTGTGGCCGTCCTGCCCAAACACCGAGGGCTGGGGACGGTGGACCTGTACATCACCTCCCGCCAGGGTCTGCCCTCCGGGGAGCTGCTGGCCGCCGTCCAGGACCATCTGGAGACCCGCCGGGAGATCGGGGTGGACCTGAAGGTCCTGGCCCCTGCCGGGGTGAAGGTCAACGTGCTGCTCACTGTGAAGGCCCGGGAGGGGCTGGACGGGGAACTGGTCCGGCAGAAGGTGGCCGCCGCCCTGGAGACCTTCTTTGACGGCACCCTTCTGGGCAGGGACCTCCTCCTGGCCCGGCTGGGACAGGTGGTCTACCAGGTGGAGGGGGTGGAGAACTATAGGTTCTATGCCCCTGCCAACGACCTGAAGATCACGGCTGGGGAGCTCCCCCTGCTGGGGTCTCTGGAGGTGGAGGAGATGCCATGAGCTATGGACAGAATCTGCGGGACCTTCTGTCCCCTCTGGGGGTCTACCGGTGGGAGGGGGCCTATCAGTGGGCCGAGCTCCAGTGCGAGGGCATGGTCCTGGACCAGGTGGCCGAGGACCTGGCCCTTACCTGCCGGGAGATGAATCTGGCCACCGCCGGGGAAGAGGGCCTGGGGGCGGTCCGGGATCTTCTGGGGGTGGACCCGGGGTCCCGGGACAGGGAAGACCTTCGGCTGGCCCTGGCCGCCCTGCTGCGCATCGACGGCGGCAGCTTTACCCTGGCGGCCATGAACGACACCCTTCGGGGCTGTGGCATCACCGCCCGGGTGGAGGAGACCGGGGACCCCCTGCATCTTGTGGTGTCTTTTCCGGGGGTCTCGGGGATCCCGGACGATCTTGGGCGCATCCAGACCATCATCGAGGGCATCCTCCCCTGCCATGTATGGGTGGAATACACCATGACCTCCATAACCTGGGCCTCCCTGGAGTCCCGATTCCGGGACTGGGACAGCCTGGAGGAGACCGGGGCGCTCTGGACAGACCTGGAGAAGGAGGGTGTATAATACAAAAGGTTACAAAACAACCACAAGGGATTGTGTTGGTGAGACAAAGGTGACCCTAAATTTTGTACAATATTGATGAAATTCCAAAAAGGGGTGATGTCAATACTTGACGGAAGGGAAGGGGAATGCTATGATATGTGTGCCATTCCAGGAGGGGCACAAGATTTAGTGCCAGACCTGGGGTAAAGACACTAGATAAGCAATATCCCTTGTGCCTTTTTCAGGGGAGCCAGTATATAAGGAGAGCGCCCATGACTACTGTACAGCAGATCCGGAAGCGGGACGGGAGAGTGGTCCCCTTCCATGAGAATAAGATCGCAGACGCCATCAACAAGGCCTTCGAAGCCACCTACAAGCCCGGCTACGAAGAGACCGCCCAGCGTCTGGCCCACGAAGTGGCCTCCGTTCTGGAGGTGGAGGGCAGCGCCTGCCCCGATGTGGAACATATCCAGGACATCGTGGAACGGGTCCTGATGGACAACGGCTATGTCCAGACCGCCAAGGCCTACATCCTGTACCGCTCCGAGCGCAGCCGGGCCAGAGAGATGAACACCCGCCTCATGAAGATCTATGAGGACATCACCTTCTCCTCTGCCAAGGACAGCGACATCAAGCGGGAAAACGCCAACATCGACGGCGACACTGCCATGGGCACCATGCTCAAGTACGGCAGTGAG
>JAFVUT010000081.1 GCA_017502545.1 Ruminiclostridium sp. | reverse complement strand
GAGTGTCGGTCTGCCTGAGGGCCAGATGGGCAACAGCGAAGTGGGTCACACCAACATCGGTGCCGGCCGTGTGGTCTTCCAGGATCTGCCCAAGATCAGCCTGGCCATCCAGGAAGGTACCTTCTTCCAGAACCCCGCCTACCTGGAGGCCATCCGGGCATGCAAGGAAAACGGCACCGCCCTCCACCTGATGGGCCTGCTGTCTGACGGCGGTGTTCACAGCCACATCACCCATCTCTTCACCCTCATGGACCTGGCAAAGGAACAGGGCGTAGAGCAGCTCTACATCCACGCCTTCCTGGACGGCCGTGATGTCTCCCCCTCCTCCGGCAAGGGCTTTATGGAGCAGCTGCAGGAGAAGATCCGTCAGATCGGCCTGGGTCAGGTCTCTGTGGTCTCCGGCCGCTACTATGCCATGGACCGGGACAGCCGCTGGGAGCGTCTGCAGAAGGCCTATGATGCCATGGTCTGCAGCGAGGGTCCCTTTGACCCCGACCCTGTCCAGGCCATCCAGGCCTCCTATGATGCCGGGGTCACCGACGAGTTCATGGAGCCCGTGGTGTGCTGCCGGGAAGGCGCCATCCAGGCCGGGGACTCGGTCATCTTCATGAACTTCCGCCCCGACCGGGCCCGTGAGATCACCCGTGCCCTCACCGATCCCGACTTTACCAGTCTGGAGCGGAAAAAGGGCTTCATCCCCGTGCAGTTCGTCTGCACCACCGAGTATGATGCCAGCCTGACCAACGTCTCCATCGCCTTCCCCCACGAGAAGCTGGAGAACATCTTTGGCCAGTACCTGAGCCAGCTGGGCCTGACTCAGCTGCGCATCGCCGAAACCGAAAAGTATGCCCACGTGACCTTCTTCTTCAACGGCGGCCAGGAGGCTGTCTTCCCCGGAGAGGACCGCTGCCTGATCCCCTCCCCCAAGGTGGCCACCTACGACCTCCAGCCTGAGATGAGCGCTTACGCCGTCACCGAGGAGGCGGTCAGCCGCATCAGGAGCGGCAAGTACGACGTGGTCATCCTGAACTTTGCCAACTGCGACATGGTGGGCCACACCGGTGTCTTTGATGCCGCCGTGAAGGCTGTGGAGACCGTGGACGAGTGCGTAGGCCAGGTGGTCTCCGCCGTCACCGAGATGGGAGGCATCGCCCTCATCACCGCCGACCACGGCAACGCCGAGCAGATGCTGGACGAAGAGGGCAAGCCCTTCACCGCCCACAGCACCAATCTGGTCCCCCTGTGCATCGTGGGGGCTGACGTCCACCTGCGGGACGGCCGTCTGGCCGACATTGCCCCCACCATGCTGGACCTCATGGGCCTGAACAAGCCCGAGGAGATGGACGGCAAGACCCTGATCGTTTAAACCCCGGCTGGTCCTGCCACCCGGTAACATATTATCAAAGGAGCGTAATGAACATGAAGCTGATGATTGAGATCGTTGATGTTCTGGGCCGTGAGATCATGGACTCTCGCGGCAACCCCACTGTGGAAGTGGAAGTCTATCTGGACGACGGCGTTGTGGGCCGTGCCTGTGTGCCCTCCGGCGCATCCACCGGCATCTATGAGGCCTGCGAGCTGCGTGACGGCGACAAGTCCCGCTACCTGGGCAAGGGCGTTTCCCAGGCTGTGGACCACGTGAACAATGAGATCGCAGAAGCCCTGATCGGCCTGAACGTTCTGGACCAGACCGCCATCGACAAGCTGCTCATCGAGCTGGACGGCACCCCCAACAAGAGCAAGCTGGGTGCCAACGCCATCCTGGGTGCCTCCCTGGCCTGCGCACGTGCCGCAGCCGAGAGCCTGGGCATGCCTCTGTACACCTACCTGGGCGGCATCAATGCCAAGACCCTGCCCGTTCCCATGATGAACATCCTCAACGGCGGTGCACACGCCACCAACAATGTGGACATCCAGGAGTTCATGGTCATGCCCGTGGGCGCACCCTCCTGGAAGGAAGCTCTGCGCATGTGCGCTGAGGTCTTCCACACCCTGAAGACCGTTCTGAAGGAGAACGGCACCCCCGCTGCCGGTGTGGGCGACGAGGGCGGCTATGCGCCCAACCTGAAGAAGGACGAGGACGCTCTGAAGGTCATCGTCCAGGCCATCGAAAAGGCCGGCTACAAGCCCGGCGAGGACTTCATGATCGCCATCGACGCCGCTACCTCCGAGTGGTACAACGAGGAGACCGGCTGCTATGACCTGCCCAAGGCCAAGAAGACCATGACCAAGCAGCAGCTGGTGAATATGTGGAAGAAGTTCGCTGACAACTACCCCATCATCTCCCTGGAAGACGGCATGGGCGAGAACGACTGGGAAGGCTGGTCCATGCTGACCAAGGCCATCGGCGACCGTGTCCAGCTGGTGGGCGACGACCTGTTCGTCACCAACACCGAGCGCCTGAAGACCGGCATCGAGAAGGGCGTTGCCAACGCCATCCTCATCAAGGTCAACCAGATCGGCACCCTGACCGAGACCGTGGACGCCATCCAGATGGCAAACCGCGCCGGCTACACCGCTGTCATCTCCCACCGTTCCGGCGAAACCGAGGACACCACCATCGCTGACCTGTCTGTTGCTCTGAACGCAGGCCAGATCAAGACCGGTGCTCCCAGCCGTACCGACCGTGTGGCAAAGTACAACCAGCTGCTCCGCATCGAGGAGGAACTGGACGACGTGGCTGTATACCTGGGCCGTGACGCTTTCTTCAACCTGAAGTAAGATCGAGAACCTAACGCATAAAAAAGGAACCGGATCATTCCGGTTCCTTTTTTTGCGCCAATCTAAGTCTCCCTCGCAAGAGGGAGACTTTTTATTTCTCCACAAGTTCCTGCGCCTCCCGCAGGCGGGAGGCGTATTCCACCAGATTGGGGAACAGGTCGGCCGTCTGGAAGCTACAGATGGTCTGGGCCACCTCTTCCGGAGACTCCCGGCATCCCTCCTG
>JAFVUT010000080.1 GCA_017502545.1 Ruminiclostridium sp. | reverse complement strand
TTCAGCACGCCGATGTTGATGTCCATGACGGTGCAGTTGGCCCCCAGGGCGTGGAGGACGGACAGGGCCCCCTGGCCCACGATGCCGCCGCCCAGGATCAGCACGTTCATGCCGGGGGCACCGGCGAAGCCGCCCACGAACTTGCCCTTGCCGCCGTTGATGGTCAGCATGGACTCCAGGCCGAAGAGGGCGCCCTGCTTGCCGGCGGCCTCGCAGTTGGGGGAGCCGTAACGGTGGCTGTCCTCGGCGGTGATGGCGATGCACTTGCTGTCCAGGATGGCCTGGACCTCTTCGGGGTGACCGGCGGGGTGGACGCAGCAGTAGAGCATCAGGTCCTCCCGCAGGTAGTGGAATTCGGAGGGCTCGATCTCCTTGACCTTGGCGATGAACTCACAGGTGGTCCAGATCTCCTCGGCGGTGTCCACCAGGATGGCCCCGGCCTTTTCATAGGCGGCGTTGGCGAAGCCGGCCCCCAGACCGGCGTCCTTCTGGACCTTGACAGTGTGACCGGCGGCCACGATGGAGGCAATCTCTACGGGGGTGCAGATGACCCGGCTCTCGCCCTCCTTGATATCCTTGAGCATACCAAAAATCATACGAATTCCTCCTCTATGTCATGGGGCGGTGCCCCTGTGCAGTTTGACATGGATCTTGTCATATATTATAAGGAGAATGTATGGCGTTGTAAAGAACTTCTTGGAGATTCTGCCCCTGCGTGGTATCATGGACTCAAAAAAAGAGAGGAAGGATACCATGCAGGTTATCATCAGCGCCTACGACGGCACCGATCCCAACGCCCTGGCCCGGCGGATGGAGGTCCGGCCCCGGCATCTGGAAAATATGAAGAAGGTCATGGAGCAGTATAAGGTCCTCTGTGCCGGAGGGATCACCAACGACGAGGGTACCCCCATCGGGTCCTTCCTGGTGATGGAGTTCCCGGACCGGGAAGCACTGGACGGGTATCTGGCCACTGAGCCGTATATCACGGAAAAGGTCTGGCAGGAGGTCAGGGTGGAGCCATGTAATGCGGTCATTGTGGGGAATGAGATGGGGCAATGAAATCATCCCCGAAGGGGATACCACAACCTCTTCACTCTTCACTATTACCTATTCACTGGCCGCAGGCCCAAGTTGCCTGAGAGGCCGTGGGTTCGACACGAAACCTGGGAACGCAAAAAGAGCACCTGCATAAAATGCAGATGCTCTTTTTGGTCCGAGTGACGGGATTCTAACCCACGGGAAAGTCGGACTTGTGTCCGATTTCCCGCCACGGCGGATTTAACGGCGGCCAAGCCGCCTGCAAGAGGCCGTGGGTTCGAAACGTAACGTTCGCAGCAAAAAAGGCACTTGCAAAAATGCAAGTGCCTTTTTTGGTCCGAGTGACGGGATTCGAACCCACGGCCTCTTGGACCCGAACCAAGCGCGATACCAAACTTCGCCACACCCGGAGATTCCATAACATTATACGCAAGTGATACTGGAATGTCAAGGTTTTTCCAACGTATATTCCCGTCCGCCGGGGCATAGAGATAGGACAAATCAACCGGAAAGGGGAGGGAAGGATGGCGGCGAAGAAGAGAAAACGGGAACCCTTGACCCCGGGGGAGAAAGGACGGCTGCGCAGGCTGGTGGTCTGCCTGATCCTCTTCGGCATCGTGTTCGTGGGCCGGGGCATCGACCTGGAGCCCGTGACCCGGCTCACCGATCAGGTGGTCCGGCTGGTCCGGCAGGACACGGACTTTCAGGCGGTCTTTGCCCAGGTGGGCCAGACCGTGGCCCGGGGGGAGGAGTGGCTGAAGGACCTGACAGGTGAAGATGGGGAGAATCCGTAGCACCGGCGGGTTCTGGCTTTTGGTGGGGGCGCTGCTGCTGGCGGCGCCCCTGTCCCTTGTGGCCTGGACCCTCCTGGCCTGCACCGTCCACGAGCTGGGCCACCTCCTGGCCATCCGGCTGTTGGGCGGACAGGTGGAGGAGCTGCGGCTCACCGGTCTGGGCGGGGTGATGATCCCCCAGGGGACCTTTGGGTATGGGGCGGAGTGCCTGGTGGCCCTGGCGGGCCCCGCCGCCAGTCTGGTCCTGGCTCTCCTGGCTGCCCCGTTTTGCCAGACTCTGGCAGGGGTCAGCCTGGTCCTGGGACTCTTCAACCTCCTGCCTCTGGCCCCCCTGGACGGGGGACGGGTCCTGGGGGCAGTGGTGTCCCGACTGGCCGGACCGGATGCCGGGGAGAAGGTGGGCCGCTGGATCACCCGAGGGGCGGCTTTGGCCCTGACCGGTCTGGGCCTGTGGGTGGTATTCCGGGGTGGGAGTTTTACCCTCCTCCTGTTTGCTGTTGTTTTTTTGGTATTTGCGCAAATGTAGGGGACGATGCCCACATCGTCCCTTGCTGCGTATAGGGTAGCTGCTGGGTTTTGGGCGGGTGAGGGCATCCGCCCCTACAAAAGAAGCTGGTTGTCATAGGGAGATCCCCTCCTTTTCCTTGCCAGGGCGGGGCTTTTTTGGTATAATGTACTATCAACGATACAAAATGAGGAGGGAGACGGGATATGGATCTGATCCACGGGGTGGACTGGCAGGGCATGGGCACCATGTTCCTGCGGATCTTTGCCATCCTCCTTTGCCTGGTGGTCCACGAGGTCTGCCACGGTCTGGCGGCCTACTGGCTGGGAGACCCCACCGCCAAGCGGAACAACCGCCTCTCTCTGAACCCCCTCCACCATCTGGATATTTTCGGCCTCATCATGATGGTCACCGTGGGCTTCGGCTGGGCCAAGCCCGTGCCGGTGGACCCCCGGTATTTCCGAAACCCCAAGCAGGGCATGGCCCTCACCGCTCTGGCGGGACCTCTGTCCAACTTTGTCCTGGCTTTTATCGCCGCCTTTGGGGCCAACGCCCTGGCCGCCGCCATGACGGTCCACGGCCAGACCGGGGTCCTCATGACCGCCTTCTCCCTCTGCTATCTGCTGGTCCTGCTGAACATCGGCCTGGGTGTCTTCAACCTGATCCCCTTCCCGCCTCTGGACGGCTCCAAGGTGGTGGCCATGTTCCTGTCTGACCGGAACTACATCCGCTGGATGCAGCTGGAGCGGTACGGCATGGTCATCCTCATGGCGGTTCTGTGGTTCGGCTGGTTGGATACCTACCTCTACGCCGCCCGGACCTTCTTGGTGGATTTCATGCTGACCCGCACCGAGGGGATCTACTACCTGGTGCTGAACCTGTTGAGGTGAGACATGGAACGGCCGGTATACTACATCAAAGGCGTCATCCAGGAGAAAAATCAGGATGCCGGGGACTTTGTGGGTCCCCTGGATCTGATCCTTCACCTGCTGCGCAAGCATAAGATCGCCATCCGGGACATCCCCCTGGCCGACCTGCTGGAGCAGTATCTGGCCTGGATGTCCGCCCGACAGGCCATGGACCTGGAGGTGGCGGGGGAGTTCATTGAGATGGCCTCCCACCTGATGCTCTTAAAAACCAAAATGCTCTTGAAAGAGGAGGATAAAGAGGCCCTTTCTGAGATGGAGGAGCTCATGGCCTCCCTGGAAGCCCGGGAACGTCACGCCAGTCTGGCCCGGGTAAAAGAGGTTCTGGGCGGTCTGGAGCTTCGATACATGGAAAACCGCCGCTCCTTCCCCAAGCCTCCGGAGGAGGCCTTCGCCAAGCGGGTCTACCGCTATGAGCACCACCCCGGGGATCTTACCCGGGCGGTGGAGGCCTGGCAGGCCCGTGCAGGACAAGCCCTGCCCCCGGACTGGAAGGAGTTCCGAAAGGTGGTCCGCCCGGAACCCTACCGGGTGGAGCTGAAGGCTCGGGAAGTCCTGGACCTGTTGGAAGAGGAGGGACCCTCCTCTCTCACCCGGCTCATTGCCCGCAGCGAGAGCCGCTCCGAGGTGACGGCGGTCTTTCTGGCTCTGCTGGACCTCTGCAGGAATGGCAAGGTCCGCCTGACAGGCACCATGGAAGAACCATTGATCTCTGCACTGTGATGCAAACCACACGTTTGGAAAAGGTTTTCCTTTTCCAAACGTCCGAATGGAGGGATGGCTTTGGAACAGAAACAATTAAAGAGTGCTGTGGAGGCCATCCTCTTTGCCTTGGGGGAGCCTGTGGCCCAGGACCGTCTGGCCGAGGCTCTGAACGTCTTCCCCCATCAGATCGAGGAGACCTGTCTGGCTCTGGCCCGGGACTACGAGGACCGGGAGGCCGGCATCCGCCTGATCCGCCTGGAGGAGGACTGGCAGCTGGTTTCTGCCCCCCGGTGGGGGGACACTGTCCGGCATACCCTCTCCCGGCGAAAGCCCGACAAGCTCTCCCCGGCAGCCCTGGAGACCCTGGCTGTGGTGGCCTACTTCCAGCCGGTGACCCGGGTCTACATCGACCAGGTCCGCGGAGTGGATTCCTCCCACTCCCTGTCCCTGCTGCTGGACCGGGAGCTGGTGGAGCCCTGCGGCAATCTGGATGCCCCCGGACGGCCCAACCTGTACCGGACCACGGGGGATTTCCTCCGGTCCTTTGGCCTGACCAGTCTGGACGATCTGCCCCCTCTGCCCGAGGGGCTGACCCGGGAGGAAGGAGGGGATGACCTGTGACCGAAGTTGTGGGAGTCTACGCCGCCGTGCCCATCGGGTGGCTCATCGTCCTGGTGGTCCTGGTGGTCCTCATTCTGCTGGCCTTTGTCCTGCGGCTGGGCGTTCTGGCCTGCTATGATGAGAACGGCCCCTGGGTGAAGATCCGGGTGGGCCCCAAATACATCCAGGTCTTTCCTCTGGTGAAAGACCCGGACAAGGAAGCGAAAAAACAGAAGAAAAAGGAAGCGAAAGCCGCCAAAAAGGCGGCGAAAGAGGCGAAAAAAGCCCAAAAGCCCCCGAAACCCAAGGCCAAGCGGCCCATCGGTGGTCTGCTGGAGCTGGTGTGGGACCTCCTGCCGGTGGTCCGGAATGCCGTCAGCCGGTTCCGATATAAGCTGCGGATCGACGATTTGACCCTGGATGTCACCTGGGCTGAGGAGGACCCCGCCGATGCGGCCATCCATTACGGCTACGGCTGGGCAGCGGCTGAGGGCATTCTGTCCTTCCTGGAAGCAAACTTTGTCATCAAAAACCGCCAGGTGGCCGTCTGCATCGACTTCCTGGCAGAAAAGCCCCGGGTGTACATCCGGGCAGGACTCTCCCTCACCCTGGCCCAGATCCTGGGCATCGGCCTGCGGACCGGTGTGGGAGCGGGAAAGGTCCTGTGGCACCATAGAAAAACCATCATCCCGCCTCGGGAACCAAACGGGGCGCAACAGAAGAAAGGGGAAGCCAACCATGGAAAACAATCGTCCGTTGAATGACATGCTCGCCACCACCATCCAGCAGATCCGGGATACCGTCGATGCCAACACGGTAGTAGGGGAACCCATTATGGTGGGAGAGGTCACCCTCATCCCCATCTCCAAGATCTCCTTCGGCTTCGGTACCGGCGGCTCTGAGTTCCCTGCCAAGGCCGATGCCAGCAAGGCCAATCCCTACGGGGGCGGCGGCGGCGCCGGCGTGAAGATCACCCCCGTGTGCTTCCTGTCCGTGGTGGGCACCAACGTCCGGGTCCTGCCCATGGCCACCCCCGTGGAGGGCAGTGTGGACCGGGCCGTGGAGATGATCCCCGATATCCTCAACAAGATCAGCGAGTTCCTGGATAAGAAGAAGGAAAAGTCCGCGGATACCATCTGATCCGCTGTCCATACTAAGAGTACTTCTTTCGTATGGAAAGTGTGTCAAAGAATGATCCTTACAGGACCAGGAAAGGCTCCCCTTTGGAGGGGAGCTGGCAGCCGTGAGGCTGACTGAGGGGTGTTATCCTTGCAGCAGAATTGTCGTACCGGTACGACAGCATACCCTTTGACCCCGCACCCCTCCGACTTCGGATTCGCCGAGCCACCTCCCCTCACAGGGGAGGCTTAGGGGACTTGATACTCGCCATACGAAGAAAACCTTAGTATGGAGGGATCTCTTTGAAGAAATATCTTGCAGCCCTGGGGGTGCTCTGCGCCCTGTTCGCTGGGCTGACCACCCAGACCCAAGCGGCGGAGGTTCCGGCGGTTTCCGCGGCCTCCGCCCTTTTGATGGACGGGGAGAGCGGCCGCATCCTGTTTTCCCACAACGCCAACGAGCCCCGGGCCATCGCCAGCATCACCAAACTCATGACCGCCCTGGTGGCGGCGGAGCATCTGAATGGAGACCTGTCCCAGACCGTCACCATCCGGCCCAACTGGACGGGGATCGAGGGGACCTCCCTCTACCTGAAGCCGGGGGAGGAACTCACCTGCCAGACCCTGCTCTACGGTCTCCTCCTCCACTCGGGAAACGATGCCGCTGTGGCCCTGGCGGAGATCTGCGCCGGGGACACTGAAATCTTCGTGGACTGGATGAACCAGCGGGCGGCGGATCTGGGGATGACCGGGACCCACTTCTCCGACCCCAACGGCCTGGGGGATGAAAATCACTGCTCAACTGCCCTGGACATGGCCAGACTGGGCCGGGCCTGTCTGGAAAATGACACGGTGGCCCCCATCCTGGCCACCCGATCCATCACCCTGGAGGGGCGGAGCTTCACCAACCACAACAAGCTCCTGTGGCAGTACCCCGGCTGCACCGGCATGAAGACGGGCTACACCCGTCAGGCCGGGCGGACCCTGGTCTCCAGCGCGGAGCGTGACGGACAGACCCTCATCTGTGTGACCCTCAATGACGGCAGCGACTGGGCCGACCACACCGCCCTGCTGGACTACGGCTTTGAGGTTTGGTCCCGTCAGGAACTGGTCCGGGCGGGGGATACCCTGGGGCAGGTTCGGGTGGAGGGGAGCCTCCTGCGGCAGGTCCCGGTGACGGCCCGGGAGACCCTGGGCTATCCCCTGAGAGAAGGGGAGGAGGTCGCCCTGGAGATCCGGCTGCCCGAATCGGTCCAGGCTCCCGTGACCAAGGGAGAGATCGCCGGGTCGGTCACTTACTGGCTGGGAGACCGTCAGGTGGGTCAGACCTATCTGGTCTGGGGTGCCTCTGCCGGTCGGGACGTGATCAGCCGGGATTCCCACCACACTCCCCTGGGATTCCTGAAGAGGATGGCAGGGGAGTGAAACACAATATAAAGGAGACGGCTATGGAAGATCGTCTGCAAAAGATCCTCTCGGCGGCGGGCATCTGCTCCCGCCGCAAGGCAGAGGAATACATCACCGCCGGACGGGTGACCGTCAACGGCCAGCCTGCCTCTCTGGGAGACCGGGCCGACCCGGAGAAAGATGTGGTGGCTCTGGACGGCAGGGAGGTCATCCGCCCCGGTCAGCGCACCGTCCTCATGCTCTACAAACCCCGGGGGGTGGTGACCACCCTCTCGGATGAAAAGGGCCGCAGGAACGTGGCCGACCTGGTGAAGGACTGCCCCGTCCGGGTGTGGCCGGTGGGCCGCCTGGACATGGACTCGGAAGGACTCCTCCTTCTCACCGATGACGGCGAACTGACCAACACCCTCATCCACCCCCGCCATGAGGTGGAGAAGGAGTACCTGGTGTGGGTCACAGGGTTTACCTCCCAAGGGGCGGACCGTCTGTCCCAGCCCATGACCCTGGACGGACAGGCCCTCCGGCCTGCCAAGGTGAAGGTCCTGCGCAAAGAGGGGGAGCGTACCGTCCTGTCGGTGACCATCCATGAAGGAAAGAACCGTCAGGTCCGCCGTATGTGCGCCTTCTGCGGCATGACCGTCCGGCGGCTCAAGCGGATCCGGGAGGGGCAGCTCCACCTGGACCGGACCCTGAGACCCGGCCAGTGGCGGGAGCTGACCCGGGAGGAACTGGACAGATTGCTGTGATTTCCGTCCTGCAAGATTGTGATTTTTTTCTTGCAAATGACGGACAACCGCGCTATAATAAGCCCAAACGATGTCAGGAGGAGACCCCATCATTTCCTGGCCATTCCCCGCTGTTTGGGGGCAGAAAGAGAGCAACTGCGGCCTGTGCCGCATAATCGGAGGACGATGACATGGCAAAAGATATTTTAGCACTCATCAGCAGCAAGATGAACACCTTCTCCAAGGGTCAGAAACTCATTGCAAACTACATCCTCACTTCTTACGACAAGGCCGCTTTCATGACGGCCAGCAAGCTGGGCAAGACCGTCCACGTCAGTGAATCCACCGTGGTCCGTTTTGCCTCGGAACTGAAATATGACGGATATCCTGCCATGCAGAAGGCCCTGCAGGAGATGATCCGAAACAAGCTGACCTCCATCCAGCGCATTGAGGTCTCCAACGATATCATCGGCAGCCAGGATGTGGTTTCTTCCATCATGCAGTCGGATATGGAGAAGATCCGCATGACCATGGAGGAGCTGGACCGGGAGAGCTTTGACGCGGCGGTGGATGCCATCGTCAACGCCAAGAAGATCTACATCCTTGGCACTCGTTCTTCCGGCGCACTGGCAGGCTTCATGTCCTTTTACTTTGGCCTTATGTTCGACAATGTAGTCCATGTGGGAGAGTCTGCCAACCAGGAGATCTTTGACCAGATCGTCCAGGTGGGCGAGGGCGATGTGACCATCGGCCTGTCCTTCCCCCGATACTCCCGCCGGACCGTCCGTGCCATCAACTTTGCCCACGAGCGGGGCTCCAAGGTCATCGCCATCACCGACAGCCACTCCAACGCCATGGCAAAGGCGGCAGACTATGTGCTGCTGGCCAAGTCCGACATGGCCTCTGTGGTGGACTCCCTGGTGGCACCCCTGAGCCTCATCAATGCCCTGCTGGTGGCCATCGCCCGGAGCAAGGCCGATGTGGTGGACCACTTCGAGCGCCTGGAGAACATCTGGGAGGAGCATGGCATTTTCGTCAGTATGGAGGAAGAAAACCAATGATGCAGACCCATGTGGTCGTGGTGGGCGGCGGTGCGGCCGGTATGATGGCTGCCCTGGCTGCCCGGGAAGCAGGGGCCGACGTGACCCTGCTGGAGCCCAACGAAAAGCTGGGCCGCAAGCTCTACATCACCGGCAAGGGCCGGTGCAACCTCACCAACAACACCACCGTGGAGGGGGTTTTGAACAACGTGCCCCGGAACAGCCGGTTCCTGTACAGTGCGGTCACCAAGTTCCCACCCTCCCAGGTGATGGAATATTTTGAGAAATTAGGCGTCCCCCTGAAGACCGAGCGGGGGGGACGCGTTTTTCCGTGTTCCGATAAGGCG
>JAFVUT010000079.1 GCA_017502545.1 Ruminiclostridium sp. | reverse complement strand
CGCCGCTTCAAGATCTCCGACCTGCGCCTGATCTTTGAAAACGACGTCCGCTTCCTGGAGCAGTTCTAAGAAAGGAGAGAGAATATCATGTTACTGTCTAGAAGATGGCTGAACGAGTTTGTCAGCGTTGATGCAAACGACCACGATTTTTCCGAAGATATGACCCTCTCCGGCTCCAAGGTCGAGGTCACCGAAGTGGAGGGCTCTGACATTTCCAACGTCGTCGTGGGCCGCGTGGTGGAGATCGTCCGCCACGAAAACTCCGACCATATGTGGATCTGCCAGGTTGACGTGGGCGAGGCTGCCCCCGTCCAGATCGTCACCGGTGCCCAGAACGTGAAGCAGGGAGACCTGGTCCCTGTGGCCAAGGACAGCTCCACCCTGCCCGGCGGCGTGGAGATCAAGGCCGGCGAGCTGCGGGGTGTCCTCTCCAACGGCATGCTGTGCTCCTTCAAGGAGCTGGGCCTGGAGAACCGTGATTTCCCTGCCGCATACGAGGACGGCATCTGGATCCTGTCCGACGATGCTGAACTGACCGGCCTGGAGGTTGGCCAGGACATCCGTGAGGCTGTGGGCCTGAACGACCACGTGGTGGAGTTCGAGATCACCCCCAACCGCCCCGACTGCCTGTCTGTCATCGGCCTGGCCCGTGAGGCCGCTGTCACCTATGGCAAGGAACTCAAGCTCCACGAGCCCGTGGTGAAGGGCGGCGGCGACGGCCTCTTCGACCTGCTGGACGTGGAGACCCCCGCCACCGATCTGTGCCCCCGTTACACCGCCCGTATGGTCCGCAACGTAAAGATCGGCCCCTCCCCCAAGTGGATGCGTGAGCGCCTGCGTGCCTCCGGTGTCCGCCCCATCAACAACATCGTTGACATCACCAACTACGTCATGCTGGAGTATGGTCAGCCCATGCATGCCTTCGACTACCGCTACGTGAAGGGCGGTAAGATCATCGTCCGCCGTGCTGAGGACGGTGAGACCCTGACCACCCTGGACGGCAACGTCCGCAACCTGAACTCCTCCATGCTGGTCATCGCTGACGAGACCCGTGCTGTGGGTCTGGCCGGCATCATGGGCGGCGAGAACAGCGAGATCGTGGAGGACACCGTGGACGTGGTCTTCGAGTCCGCCAACTTCAACGGCACCTGCATCCGCCGTGCTGCTCTGGCCCTGGGTATGCGTACCGAGGCTTCCGCCAAGTTCGAGAAGGGCCTGGACATCCTGAACACCCTGCCCGCCGTCAACCGTGCCTGCGAGCTGGTGGAAATGCTGGGGGCCGGTGAGGTCCTGGACGGTGTCATCGACATCCTGAACTACGTGCCCAATCCCAAGACCCTGAAGCTCCGCCCCGAGAAGATCAATGCTCTGCTGGGTACCGACCTGGAGACCGCAGAGATGGTCCGCATCCTCACCGAGCTGGGCTTCACCGTGGAGGGCGACGACGTGACCGTTCCCTCCTGGCGCGGCGATGTGGAGCACTACTCCGACCTGGCAGAGGAAGTGGCTCGCTTCTTCGGCTACAACAACATCCCCACCACCGCCATGAACGGCGCCACAACCCAGGGCGGCTATAGCAAGGAGCAGATCATGGAGCGCAACCTGGGCACCGTTTGCCGCAGCATGGGCTTCGACGAGATCATCACCTACTCCTTCATCAGCCCCACCTACTACGACAAGATCCGCATGCCCGAGGACTCCCCCCTGCGCAAGTCCATGAAGATCATGAACCCCCTGGGTGAAGACACCTCCATCATGCGCACCACCATCCTGCCCTCCATGCTGGAGATCCTGACCCGCAACTACAACTACCGCAACAAGTCTGCCTACCTGTACGAACTGGGCCGCACGTATTTCGAGCGGGAAGACGGTCTGGCCGACGAGCCCAAGGTCCTGTCCCTGGGTATGTACGGCCCTGCCGAGTCCTTCTTTACCCTGAAGGGGGCTGTGGAGACCATTCTGGAGTCCATCCGGGCTGAGAAGGTCACCTTCGTGGCTGAGACCGGCAACCCCTCCTACCACCCCGGCCGCTGCGCCAAGGTCTATGTGAACGGCGCTGAGATCGGCGTTCTGGGCCAGATCCACCCCCTGGTGGCCGGCAACTACGGCGTGGACACCGAGCTGTACTGCGCAGAGCTGTCCTTCGACGCCCTGTTTGGTGCCCGTGGTGCCGACCCCGAGTATCAGCCCCTGCCCAAGTTCCCCGCCGTCACCCGTGACATCGCCGTGCTGGTGGACACCGCCATCACCGTGGGCGCTCTGGAGGAGTGCATCCTGGGTGCTGCCAAGGGCCTGCTGAAGGAAGTCAAGCTCTTCGACATCTACAAGGGCGCCAACCTGCCTGAGGGCAAGAAGTCCGTGGCCTTCAACCTGGTCCTGCGGGCAGACGACCGCAGCCTGACCGCCCAGGAGGCAGACGACGAGGTCAAGGCCGTTCTGGAGGCTCTGGAGAAGGAATTCGGCGCAGCCCTGCGCTGAGTGCGTAAAATGGGACTCGGCTCCAAAAATTTCACTAAAATTGTCCGATTTCCTCTTTACAAACTTTTCTCTCTGTAGTATGATGGTTTTGACAAGAACATCTTATGTTAAGGGGTGATACCCATGGATTCTGAATTCACCAGAAAGTTCAAAGTTCCCCAGGAACGCAGCATCGAGATGAAGGCCATTCTGACCTCTGTCTATGACTCCTTGCAGGAGAAGGGGTACAACCCCATCAATCAGATCGTTGGTTACATCCTCTCCGAGGATCCCACCTACATCACCAACCACAAGAATGCCAGAACCCTCATCCGCAAGCTGGACCGGGACGAGCTTCTTCAGGAGCTGGTCCGGGAATACCTGGATAATTAAAACCACCAAAGCCCCGACTGCAAACCAGTCGGGGCTTTTTACAAAAGGAGATAGTATGGAACGATTTCTCATTGCCGATCAATACGTGGACTTCCAACACGAAACCATTCAGGCTCTGTGCGGGGAGCTGTTCTCCCCCGGCATGGACAGCGTAGAAAGGGCCCGGACGGCCTATCTCTACGTTCGGGACCATATCCCTCACTCCTTCGACTGCCAGGCCCAGGTCATCACCGCCAGGGCATCCGACGTGCTGAAACATGGGACCGGCATCTGCCATGCCAAGGCCAACCTCCTGGCCGCCCTGCTGCGATCCCAGGGGATCCCCGCCGGGTTCTGCTTCCAGCGGCTGACCCTGGAGGATGACGATTCCCTGGGCTACTGCGTCCACTGCTATAACGCTGTCTTTCTGGATGGTAAATGGATCAAGGTGGATGCCAGAGGAAACAAGGAGGGCGTGAATGCCCGGTTCTCCCTGGAAGAGCCTGTGCTGGCCTTCTATCCCCGCCCGGAGTATGACGAGTATTTCTACCCGGGGATCTACGCCTCCCCCCATCAGCCCACCATGGAGATGCTGCAAGAGGCCACCTGTCTGCAGGATGTGCTGGACAACATCCCGGATACGGTGACCGAACCGTCAGATATCTTGGAATGAAAGAAGCCCCCGAACCACAAGTGGTTCGGGGGCTTCGTGCTTGTAAATAAATCAACCTTCCAGGAATGCTCGATGGAAGACCTTCTTGCCCTTCTTGATGACCACGCCTTCACCGGAGAGCTGCTCGGCGGTGACGGGGGTGCCGATGTCCTTGACCTTCTCGCCGGAGACTTCCACGCCGCCCTGCTGGATCAGACGACGGGCCTCACCCTTGGAGGGGACCAGGCCGCAGACCAGCATCAGGTCCATGATGCCGATGGCACCGTCGGTCAGGTCGGAAGCCTCCAGAGCGGTAGCGGGCATATTGGCCACATCGCCGCCCTTGGAGAACAGGCCGCGTGCGGTCTCCTGGGCCTTGTTGGCCTCTTCCTCGCCGTGGACCAGCTTGGTCAGCTCATAAGCCAGGATCTCCTTGGCGGTGTTCAGCTGAGCGCCTTCCCAGGCATCCATCTTGTCGATCTCTTCCAGGGGCAGGAAGGTGAGCATACGGATGCACTTGAGAACGTCGTCATCGCCCACGTTGCGCCAGTACTGGTAGAACTCGTAGGGGGAGGTCTTGTTGGGATCCAGCCACACAGCGCCGGAAGCGGTCTTGCCCATCTTCTTGCCCTCGGAGTTCAGCAGCAGGGTGATGGTCATGGCGTGGGCGTCCTCGCCCAGCTTGCGGCGGACCAGCTCGGTGCCGCCCAGCATATTGGACCACTGGTCGTTGCCGCCGAACTGCATGTTGCAGCCGTACTTCTTGTACAGGTAGTAGAAGTCATAGGACTGCATGATCATGTAGTTGAACTCCAGGAAGGACAGGCCCTTCTCCAT
>JAFVUT010000078.1 GCA_017502545.1 Ruminiclostridium sp. | reverse complement strand
GGCGGGCTCTGTGGAGTCCATTGCCCAGATCACCGCCGAGACCCTGTACCACTGCCACGAGGCCTTCTATACCCCTGCCAACATGGTCCTGTGCGTGGCGGGCAACGTGGACCCGGAGCAGGTCTGTGCCCTGGCCCGGGAGATCCTGCCCAAAGAGGCCAAGCCCCCTATCCCCAGAGACCACGGTCAGGACGAGCCTCGGGAGGTCAACCTCCGGGAGAACAGCAAGATCATGCCTGTGGCTGCCCCTCTCTTCCAGATTGGTGTGAAGGGTGTGCCCGCCCAGGACGGCCCAGGCCGTCTGCGCCAGAAGCTCCTGGGCGACCTGACCTGCGAGGCCCTTATGGGCTCCTCCAGCCCCCTGTACAGCAAGCTCTATACCCAGGGCCTCATTAACAGCGGCTTCTACTGCGGTTTTATGGACTACCCCGGCTGTGCCTTTCTGGTGGCCGGGGGTGAGAGCAAGGACCCTGCCACTGTCCGGGATGCCATCCTGGCTGAAGTGGAACGGGTGGGCAGGGGAGGCCTGGATCAGGGTCTCTTCGACCGCATGAAAAAGGCAGCCTACGGCAGCTTTGTCCGGTCCCTGAACTCCTTTGAAAACCTCTGTGTGGAACAGGCCCAGGCCTATTTTGAGGGCCAGGACCCCTGGACTTTCCCGGAGATCTATGATACCATGACCCGTCAGGATGGGGAGGACTTCATCAAAGAGTGGTTCCGTCCGGACCAGATCACCCTGACGGTCATCCGACCTGGGGAGGACCCGGCATGAACACCGTGACCTTCCCCGGCCTGGGGCTGTCTTTTGAGCTGAATCGGGTGGCTTTCTGCCTGGGTGATTTCTGTATCTATTGGTATGGGATCATCATCGGCCTGGGTTTCCTCCTGGGCGGCGGCTTCTGCTGCTGGCGGGCCAAGGACTTTGGTCTGAAGGGTGACGATATCCTGGACCTGCTCCTGTTCGCCGCCCCCGGCGGCATCATCGGTGCCCGGCTGTACTATATCGTCTTTAACCCGGACCTGTACAAGAATGCCGACGGCAGCCTGAACTTCAAGGCCATGCTGAACGTCCACAACGGCGGCCTGGCCATCTACGGCGGCATCATTGCCGCAGTGATCATCGCCTTCTTTGTGGCGAAATACAAGAAGATCCCCTTCCTCACCCTGATCGATGCCTGTGCCTTCGGCCTGCTCATCGGTCAGATGGTGGGCCGGTGGGGCAACTTCATCAATGTGGAGGCCTACGGCTGCGAGACTACCCTGCCCTGGCGGATGGGTATTTTTGACCCGGAATACATGGAGGTCCACCCCACCTTCCTGTATGAGTCTCTGTGGAATCTGCTGGGCTTCTGCCTTCTGCTCTTTGTGATGCACAAGGGCTGGCGGAAGTTTGATGGCATGCTCTTCCTGCTTTATGTGGCATGGTACGGCTTTGGCCGGGGTCTTATTGAGGGATTGAGGACAGACAGTCTGTACTTTTTCTCCACCGGTATCCGCACCTCCCAGATGGTTGGCTTTGTGAGTTTCCTTGTGGCGGCAGCCATTATCATCTGGCAGCTTCGGAAGGGACCGAAGCCTGAAAACCTGTACGTAAACCAACTTCAGCATAAAAATTCTAACGAACCAGAGGAGACGAACTGATATGGCAACTATTTTAGACGGTAAGGCATTGGCCGCAAAGATCAAGGCACAGGTGAAGGAAGAGGCAGCCACCATGGCCCGTACCCCCGGCCTGGCAGTCATCATCGTGGGCAACAACCCCGCCAGCCGTGTGTACGTCAACAGCAAGCGCAAGGACTGCGAGGAGTGCGGCTTCCTGAGCGAGGAGTTTGCTCTGCCCGAGGAGACCACCGAGGCTGAACTGATCTCCCTGATCCAGGAGCTGAACGGCCGTGCCGACATCGACGGCATCCTGTGCCAGCTCCCCCTGCCCAATGGCATCAACGAGGAGGCTGTCCTCATGGCCATCGACCCCGACAAGGACGTGGACGGTTTCCACCCCATGAACGCCGGTGCTCTGTTTGTTGGTAAGGAAGGTTTCCTGCCCTGCACCCCCTACGGCGTGATGG
>JAFVUT010000077.1 GCA_017502545.1 Ruminiclostridium sp. | reverse complement strand
TTCATGAATTTCAGGCGGGCGGGGGTGTTGTAGAAGAGATCCCGGACCACCAGGGTGGTGCCCAGGGGGCAGCCTGCCTGGTCCTTGGCCATGACCAGCCCCCCCTCGATGGAGAGGGCGGTGCCCAGGTCCTCCCGAGGGGTGCGGGTGAAGAGTTCCACCCGGGATACAGCGGAGATGGCAGCCAGAGCTTCCCCCCGGAAGCCCAGGGTGCCGATGGCGGCCAGGTCCTCGGAGGTGCGGAGCTTGGAGGTGGCATGGCGGAGGAAGGCGGTCTCGCAGTCCTCCCAGGGGATGCCGCTGCCGTTGTCGGCCACCCGGATGAGGGACATGCCGCCCTTCTGGATCTCTACGGTGACAGAGGTGGCCCCGGCGTCGATGGCGTTTTCCACCAGTTCCTTCACCACGGAGGCGGGACGCTCCACCACCTCACCGGCGGCGATCAGGTCCGCCACGTGGGGATCGAGCACTTGTATGTGAGCCATTTCGGGACCTCCTTTCGAGTTAGACTGGAACCTCTCCCTCCGGGAGAGGTGGCACCGCCAAAGGCGGTGACGGAGAGGGCGGCTATCTTGCGATATTGCCATATCGGCAGAGATTCGCCCTCTCAGTCTTCGCCCTGCGGCCGAATCCAGCTCTCCCGGAGGGAGAGCTTATTCATTCTACCGAACAGATATGGCCAAACTATGACCAAACCTTACAGTTTTTCTTTCAATTCGTTCAGCAGGTTCAGGGCCTGGAGGGGGGTGAGGGTCTCCAGAGGCGTGGAGCGGAGGGTGCTGAGTACCTCCTGCTCACCCAGGGAGGACAGGGAGACCTGGTCTTCCTCTTCCCTGGGCTGGGCCGTGGGGGCAGAATGCTCCCCGGACTCCAGCTCCTTCAGGATCTCCCGGGCACGGCGGATGACCTTGGAAGGGACACCTGCCAGGTTGGCCACCTCGATGCCGTAGCTCTGGTCAGCCCCGCCGGGAACGATCTTCCGCAGGAAGATGATCTCGTCCTTCTTCTTCCGGGCGGCGATGTTGAAGTTCTTCACCCCGGGCAGCTGACCTTCCAGGACAGTCAGCTCATGGTAGTGGGTGGCGAAGAGGGTCTTGGCCCCCAGACGCTTGGGGGCGGCGCACCACTCCAGCACCGCCCGGGCGATGGACATGCCGTCGTAGGTGGAGGTGCCCCGGCCGATCTCATCCAGGATGAGGAGGCTCCGGCCGGTGGCGTGCTTCAGGAGCTCGGCCACCTCGGTCATCTCCACCATGAAGGTGGACTGGCCCCCGGCCAGGTCGTCGGAGGCACCGATACGGGTAAAGATCCGGTCCACGATGCCGATCCGGGCAGACCGGGCGGGAACGAAGGAACCCATCTGGGCCATGAGGACGATGAGGGCCACCTGACGCATATAGGTGGACTTACCGGCCATGTTGGGGCCGGTGATGATGGCGGCCAGGTTGTCCCGGCCGTCCATGTAGGTGTCGTTGGGGACGAAGAAGGACTCCGGCCGCATCTTCTCCACCACCGGGTGGCGGCCTTCGGAGATCTCCAGCTTGTCGGAGAGGTCCACCCGGGGCATGCAGTAGTTGTTCTCTGCCGCCACGTTGGCAAAGCCGGTGAGGACGTCTACCTGGGCCACAGCCCCGGCCAGCCGCTGGACCTCCACCGCCTGGGCGGCGGCCTGGTCCCGGATCTGGCAGAAGAGCTGGTACTCCAGGGCCACGATCCGGTCCTGGGCGGAGAGGATGGTGTGCTCCATGTCCTTCAGTTCCTGGGTGATGTAGCGCTCGCAGTTCACCAGGGTCTGCTTGCGGATATAGTGCTCGGGGACCAGGTCATAGTAGGACTTGGACACCTCGATGTAGTAGCCAAACACTTTATTGAAGCCCACTTTCAGGGACTTGATGCCGGTCTTTTCCTTCTCCCGGGCCTCCAGCTGGGCGATGATCCCCTTGGTGTCCGTGAGGATCAGGCGAAGCTGGTCCACTTCCTCGTGGTAGCCGGGGCGGATGATGCCCCCCTCCCGGACGGAGAAGGGAGGTTCCTCCACGATGCCCTGGCCGATGAGCTCCACCAGAGCGGGCAGGCCGTCCAGCTCAGCCCGGAGGCCGGCCAGCAGGGAGGGGGATTTTTCCGGCAGGAGATCCTGCAGACAGGGGGTGCGGCTGAGACCGGCGGCCAGGGCCACCAGGTCCCGGGCTCCCGCAGAGCCGTAGACGATGCGGGAGATGAGGCGTTCCAGGTCAGTGATCTCCCGGAGGAGCTGGGTGAGCTCTCCCCGCTCCACGGGGTTGTCCACCAGCCAGGCCACGCCGTCCAGGCGGCGGATGATGGCCACAGGGTCCAGCAGGGGCCGCTCCAGCCAGTTCCGCAGAAGACGGCCGCCCATGGCGGTGCGGGTCTTATCCAGGACCCACAGGAGGGAGCCCTTCTTCTCCTTGCCCCGGAGGGTCTCGGTGAGCTCCAGGTTCCGGCGGGCCACCGGATCCAGCTCCATAAAGCGGCCGGAGGCGTAGTACCGGAGGGTATTCATGTAGGAGAGGTCGGTCTTCTGGGTCTCGTAGAGGTAGGCCATGAGCCCCCCAACCGCCCGCAGGGCAGGGGAAGCATCGGCGGGCAGCTCCTCCAGACCGTTTTGGAACTGATGACCGGCCAGGGAGTGGGCGGCCTCCAGGTCGAACCGGGTCTCGTCCGCCTGCTCCACCCGGCAGCCGGACTTTCCCGTCAGGAAGGTCAGAACGGCAGGGTCCCAGGCACCGGGGGAGAGGATGGTCTCCCGGGGGGAGAACCGGGCCAGCTCGTTGACGGCGTGGTCCTGCCAGCCCTCAGGAGGAAAGCTGGTGAGGAAGACCTCACCGGTGGACACGTCGCCAAAGGACAGACCGGCCCCTTCCTCCCCGGCCCACAGGGCGGCCAGGAAGTTGTTCTTGCCCTCTTCCAGCATATTCTCTTCCATGAGGGTGCCGGGGGTGACCACACGGATGACCTCCCGGTCCACCAGCCCCTTGGCCTGGGCGGGGTCCTCGGTCTGCTCACAGATGGCCACCTTGTAGCCCTTGGCGATGAGCCGGGCGATGTAGCCCTCGGCAGAGTGGTAGGGGACCCCGCACATAGGGGTCCGCTGGTCCTCGGGCTTGTTCCGGTCCCGGGTGGTGAGGGTAAGGTTCAGCTCGGCGGCGGCGGTCTTGGCATCCTCGTCGAACATCTCGTAAAAGTCTCCCAGACGGAAGAAGAGGAGGCAGTCGGGGTGCCGGGCCTTCATCTCGTTATATTGTCTTTTCATGGGGGTGAGTTCAGCCATAAAGAAACCTTTCTACTTTGGAAACCCGCTTCGCTGGGCTTTCCAAAGTGTGGGGGTTGGGCTTCGGTCTGCGCACGGGCAAGGCCCGCACACTCCCTCCGCGAGAAGTATGTTTTCCGACGTACACGCCGCCGGAAAACATGATATGAATCTCTTTCGCCGCTGCGGCGACGAAACTCTGCGAGGCTTATACGATTTCTCCGAATAATGCCCAGGTGGAGGAGCCGGTGATGCGGGCCTCCTGCCAGGTGCCGATGAGGTCCTGGCTGCCTTCCAAGTGGATCAGACGTCCCCCGGCGGTGCGGGCAGAGAGCTTGCCGTCGGCCCCCACCCCGTCCACCAGACAGCGGTAGGTCTTGCCCACGTACTCCTGGTGCTTCTCCCCGGAGATCTCGTTCTGCCGCTGGAGGAGCTTCTGGAAGTTGGCGCTCTTCTGCTCCTTGGGCATGGGGTCGTCCAGCTTTTCGGCGGGGGTCCCCTTCCGGGGGGAGAAGATGAAGGTGAAGAGGGCGTCGTAGCGGACCTCCTCAATGAGGCTCATGGTCTCCTCGAACTCCTCCTGGGTCTCACCGGGGAAGCCCACGATGACATCGGAGGTGAGGACCACGTTGGGAATTCTTGCACGGAGCTGATGGACCAGCTCCAGGTAGTGTTCTCTGGTGTAGCGGCGGTTCATGGCCTGGAGGACCCGGCTGCTGCCGGACTGGAAGGGCAGGTGCAGGCAGGGGGCCACCTTCTCGCATCGAGCCATGGCGTCAAAGAGCC
>JAFVUT010000076.1 GCA_017502545.1 Ruminiclostridium sp. | reverse complement strand
GTCAAATTCAGGCGTGGAGAAAAACTCGCCCAGGGTGATCTCGAACCCGTCGCACAGCTTTTTGATGGTTACGGCACCGGGATTCTGGCTTTCTCCGTTGAGGATGCTTTTGATGGTAGACTGCGGGACCGCAGAGATATTGCTCAAGCTGTTGGGGGTGATACCCTGTTCCTCGCAAAGAGCAAGGATGCGGCGGGCAATGGCTTCACGGGTGTTCATAGGCAAAGACTCCGATTCAGAAGACAGGTCATTCATTGTTTGCTTCTTCGGCAGGAACAAACTCCAATAAGTCGCCGATCTCACAGTTCAGAACCGTGCAGAGACGAGCCAATACAGCGGTATCCAAGCGAGTGATCGAGTTGTTGCAGTAGTTGTTGAGCTGGGTCCTCTGCATCTCTGCTCGCTGGCTGAGCTTATTTTTGCTGATATTGGCCTCTTTGATGAGCTTGTCCAGGTTGATGCGGATGGTTCCGTATTTTTCCATGGTGCAACATCCCTTTTGGTTGTGATTGATAAGTACAGTATAGCTTTGATAGGATGGATTTATAAGCTCTAAGAAATCTTGTCTAACTAGTTGCACATAGGAGGGGATGTTATGCTGAGATCCTGGTTGAAAAAGAGTTTATATAATAAAGTGCTGTTTGGGGTGCTGCTGTTTCTTTTGTGTGAGCTGATATATTTTGGTGTGCTCAATCTGTTCCTTACGGAATTTCCCTATTTCTTCTTCCCGGAACCGGAAGCCTGCGTTCTCTGTGACGGGGAACCGGAGGAGGTGCCCTGTCTTCTGAACCGGACCACAGGGGAGGTGGGACACCTGGCCGGGACCACCCTGCCGGGAAAGTTTCAGTTCGTGGGCTGTGAGGGGGCCATGGGTGGCTGGGATTCCGATGCCCGGTGTGCGGATGTCTCTGTGCCTGCCACAGCCTACGGGTTGAATCCCTTCCCCTTCTGCCGGTCCTGCCGTTGGGACCTGGATTGGCAGACGTACGATACTTACATCATAGCAGACCTGTCCGACCCGGCGCACCCTGTTTTTTATCCCCTGGAGGAGGGGGTATACTCTATTTTGGGGTATGAGGTCACGGTGACACAGGAGGGGGAGGAGATCTCTCTTCTGGTCTGTGCCGAAGAATAATCCAAAGGGCGAAGGGGAGGCCCCCGCATCAGCCCTCTCCGTCCGTGCTTCGCACTTCCACCTCTCCCGGAGGGAGAGGTTATGGCGGGCGGATAGTGCTGTCCGGCGTGAGTGCAAAAAAGCCCGGCTGCATTGCAGTCGGGCTTTCCGTTTAAGAACAAAGTTCAATGATGACCTGGGTGTAGATCTTGGCTGCAGTGAGCAGGTCCGCCACGTTCACCTTCTCGTCGGGGCCGTGGAGGTTGGACACGAAGCCGGGCATACTTGCGCCGAAGGCCACGCCGCCGGGGATCCCGTGGACGTAGGTGCCGCCGCCGATGCACAGGCACTCACTCTTCCGGCCGCTGTACATCTCATAGCACTTGGCCAGGGTCTGGATGAAGGGGGAGTCGGCGGGGACATGGTGGGGGGGATCGATCTCGCCGGTGACAGTCCAGCCGAACCGGCCCATGACGGCCTCGGTGACCTGCTTGGTGTTCTCGTCGTTGGCACACAGAGGGGTGCGGCTGTCGAACCGGCCCTCAAAGCCGGTGTCGGTCAGGTCAATGCGGGTGAAGGCCAGGCTCAGATGGCCGGACAGCTCATCGGACTGGGCCAAACCCAGAGCCTCGCCGGTGAAGTCTCCGTGGGGGAAGAGATCCCTCAGGGTGCGGATGGCCTGGGTGGAAGGGCAGTCTGCCAGGGGCAGGGCGGCCAGCAGAGCCACCAGAGCGGTCTGGGCGTTGTGGCCCTCCTGGGGGGTGGATCCGTGGGCCCCCTGACCGGCGGCCAGGATGTGCACGCCTGCTTCGGTCTGGGTCAGGGTGAAGGAGATGGCCTCCTCCAGACCCAGGGTGGGGATCACGGCCTGGATCTCCCCGGCGGAAAGACCCGCCACCACAGCGTTGGCCTTGGGAGGGACCATGTTCAGTCGGGGACCGCCGGTGAGGGAGGTCACCCGGGGCAGCACGGAGGTCTGATCCCAGGAGGCGGAGAAGGTGGGCTGATAGTGGCCCTTCTCGATATTGATGATGGGGAAGTCCGCATCGGGGGAGATGGTGTAGGGGGCATAGGGATGGCGGTCATAGTACCAGGTGATGTCCCGGAAGCCGGTCTCCTCGTCGGTGCCCAGGATCATGCGGACATTCTTTCGGAGGGGAATGCCCAGGTCCTTCACGGCCTTCATGGCCAGCAGAGCTGCCACCATGGGGCCCTTGTCGTCGTCGGTGCCCCGGCCGTAGAGGAGGCCGTCCACCAGCTTGGGCTCAAAGGCGGTGGTCACCGTCCAGCCCTCGCCGGGGTCCACCACGTCCAGGTGGCCCAGGATGTGCAGGGCGGTCTCCCGGTCGTTCAGGTCCACGGTACCCACATAGCCCTCCAGGTTTTCCCCGGGCAGACCCAGTTCGGCGGAGAGCTTTAACATCTCCTCCAGAGCGGCGGCAGGACCGGGACCGAAGGGCATCCCGGGCTGAGCCTCCCCCAGGGTGCTGTCGATGCGGACCAGGCGGGAGACCGCCTCGATGAGCTGGTCTTCCCTGCCTGCAAAGTAATCGTTGATACGCTGCTGCATTAGGGTTCCTCCTGTTCCATGCCGTCTGCGGGCTTGCCGTTCACTTCGTCCAGATATTTATAGATGGTGTAGCGGGAGACACCCAGGTGGGTGGCCACATAGGGGACGGCCCGGCGGTAGGAGAAGGCATCCATCTCCTTCAGATGCTCAATGACCCGGATACGGTCAGCCTTGTTCATGTCCCGGACGGGCTTGCCGATGCGCAGAACGGCTGCATCGAAGATCTCGCCAATGCCGCCGTCCTGGGGCTTGTAGATGGCGCTGCGGAAGTCCACCTCGGTGTGCATCAGGTCCAGCAGGACCCGGTTTGCATAGGACAGAGGGGTGAAATCGTAGTTGATGCCGAAGGCAAAGTGGTAGTCGTCTCCCTTGATGGAAAAGGTAGAGCTCTTGGTCTGCTGTCCGTTGGGGGTCACGGCCAGCAGGTTCACCATGTCAGTGTCCAGGATGACATCCTGCTCAATGCCGGTGACGTCCTGGGTGGAGCCCACGGAACGGCCGGAGACGTGGCTGTTGTAGATGGCAAGAATGGGATGGAGGGGGTCAGTCAGATCGTTGATGACGGTCTCACAGTTGGCGCCGAACATTTCGGCGATGCCCTTGGCCATCCGGTCCAGCATGTCGAAAGCTTCTTCTCGGGTCATAGTAATCTCCTCTTTGTTTGGATAATGTAACATAACAAAATGCCCTTCCAGGGGAAGAGCATTTCCAGAGTGTCAAAAACCTCGTAGAGTTTCGCCGTCGCAACGGCGAAATAAAAACAAATCAGTTTTCCGGCGCGACCTGTGCGTGCCGGAAAACACTTCTCGGCCTGCAAACGTGGGAATTGTGTGCCCCAGGTGCACAATTCATGCGATGCAGCAGGCCGCAAACCCCTCTGTCGGAAAAGGCGTTGCCTTTTTCGACAGGCTAAAAATGCCCTTCCAGGGGAAGGGCATTTCAATTGGTCAGCGATTAGATGAGAGACAGGGACAGGGTCAGCAGAACGAAGACCAGTGCGACCCACTTGGTCCACTTTGCCAGCTTGGCATCTGCGGACTTTGCCTGATTCTTGGACAGGAAGGACTCGCTTGCACCGCCGATGGCACCCAGGCCGGAGTGCTTGCCGGACTGACCGATGACGAAGGTGATGAGGACGATGCCTGCCAGGACCTGTAAAACGGAAATGATGGTGGTAGCCATAATGGATGTTCCTTTCATTTGAGGTTTATCAAAATCTCCCGATAGCATGGGGACTATAATCGACTATCCAGTAGAATAGCACACTCCCCTTGATTTTGCAAGACTTTTTTCTTTGAAAAGGGGGAAAACCCATGTTAGAAAAGGGTCATCAGCATCTTGGCCACCTCGGCACGGGTCACCGAGGCCCCGGGACGAAGCTGTCCGTTGGAGCCGTTTACCACCCCCAGCTCCACCAGGGTGGCCACGTGGGTCCTGGACCAGGCGGGGATCTTGTTCTGATCCGAGAAGACGGACAGGTCGGCCTGGCCGTAGCCCTTTTCCAGTATCCGGCCCAGGATGGTCATGGCCTCGGCCCGGGTGATGGAGGCCTTGGCGTTGGCCCGAAGGGTCCCGTCGGCCCCTTTGCTGCCGGTCATGATGCCCAGGTCATAGAGGACCTTCACGGCGTTTAGATCCCAGGCAGGGATGGAGGCCGTGTCGGCGTAGGGGAGCTTCACCTGGGCGTAGTCCTCCGGGTCCAGGCCCATCCACCGGGCGGCCATCAGGGCGAAGTCCCCGCGGGTGATAGAGCGGTTGGGGTTAAAATTGGTGACCCCGCCTGCGGTCATGCCGGTGATGATTCCCAGCTCGTTCAGGCGGATGGTGCAGCTCTCTGCCCAGTGGCCCTTCATGTCGGCGAAGGGGTGCCTGGAGGAATTGCCCGCTGCGGTCACGGAGTCCCGGCCCAGGTTGCCGCAAGGATCGGCGGCGGTGACGGTGATCTGATGGGCGGAGGTCCCCAGGCCGGACAGGGTGGAGGTGAGGATACCATTAGAATAGGAGAAGGGAACCGCCTTGCCGTCCACGGTCAGGGAGATGCGGTTCGGGGACAGGGCCTCCTTGCTGTTGTCCCACAGGTCGGCACTGACCGAGCTGCCGCTGAGGGTGAGATCCACCTTGGGCGGCTGGGTGTCCCGTTCCTTCTGGCTGCCCAGGACCACCTGGTCCAGGTGGATGGTGCCGGAGGTCCCGTCACCGGTGAGGGTCAGGCCCCGGAAGGAGACGGCCCCGGCCGGGATGGATGCGGTCACATACTTCCACCCGGTGAAGTTCAGGGTGCTGAGGGGCTGGGTCAGGTCCTGGCCGCTGGCGTCCTGGAACCGGGCGGACAGTCCATGGCCGGAGTTGTCGCCCCAGACCCACAGGACCAGATAGCGGTGGAAGTCCTCCAGGGGTTTCTGGGCGGACAGATCCGCCTGCCCACTGTAGGTCACACGAAGACTTTGCCGACCCAGCTGGACCTGGGATGTGTCCAGAGAGAGTTTGCTGTTGCGGGAGGTAAACCAGGTGTCCCCTTCGAAATCCGACAGAAGGGTGAACTGCCCGGGGGCGTTCACGGTGACGGAGATGGTGACGGCGTAGTTCCCGGCGGCCACCTTGATCTTCCCGGAGCCGGAGAGGTCCCCGGCGGTGAAGATGCCCTCCTCCGTGATGGTGCCCACAGAAGGATCGGTGGTCCAGGTGAAGCAGTTGTCCCCGCCGGTGAGACCCACCGTCCGGTAGGAGGCGGCGGCATTCAGATCCACGGTCTGGCCGGGGGTGAGGGTCAGGGAGGAGACGTTCTTTCCCGTGGCGGCGTTGGTCACATAGATGCTGTCAGGGGTGTCGTAGACCTGGATGCGGGTGGAGCCGGAGACACCTCCGGAGGCGGCGGTGACGGTGTAGGTGCCCGTCCTGGCCGGGGCGGTGAAGAGGCCGCTGTCGCTGACCGTCCCTTCCTGGGCGGACCAGGTGACAGTGCCCGGGAGGTTTTTCATGGGATACCAGCCGCTGTCCATGGCGGTGGCCGTGCATTGGGTGGCGGCCCCGGCCAGAAGGGTCAGGCTGGAGGGGGTCACGTAGAGGGAGGCTGCTTTTCCTGTGGGGTCCAGGTTGGACACCAGGAAGATGGCGTTGGTCACCGCCCGGGAGGTCCCCTCAGAGGGTTTGTTCACGATGGAGGAGGAGCCGTAGTCGGGATAGGTGGAGACCAGGGTAGTGGAGCCGCCGCCGTCCAGGAGGACGGCTTCGGTGCAGCCCAGTTCCACCAGCCGCTGGGCTACCATCTGAATGGTGGCTCCCACGCTGTGGCCGCTCTGACGGCCGTCAATGGTATAGAAGATCACATCCCCGTTGGCCTTGATGCCCACGGCGGTCCGGGGAGCGGCGGAGGCGGCATCCAGGTCGGAGACCACCTGGCCGGCGGATACAATATAATACATAGCGCCTACGGCAGATTTCACCTGGTTCCAGCGGGTGTCCGGGCTGTAGACTTCCAGGTCCAGTTTGTCTCCGGGCTGGAGGGACCGGGCCATCTCCTGGAGCCATTCCCCGCCGGAAGAGGAGATGGAGAGAATGAATTTACCGTCAGGGATGGGGGTGGCTCCGCCGTCGGTCTCGATGACCTCCTCTACCACGCAGTTGACCATGGAGCCGATGGCCAGGTCACGGGAGGCGGTGAGGGAGACCCCGTCGGCACCGGTGACGGTCTGTCCGGGGTTCTGGGTGACAGGCCGGAGGATCACGTCCACGCCGGGCTGGGTGTTCTTGGTGGTGGAGCCGAAGTCTTCGGTGAACAGGTAGTAGCCGCTGCTGCTGCGGATCTTGTTGATGTCTGCCACCTTCAGGGAGTAGCCCTTAAAGTCTGCCCGGATGGTCAGGTCGGGGTGGCCGATGATGGCCGAGCCGTCCTCATAGAAGCCAATGGCGTGGAGGTAGGAGGAGGAAGACCGGAGGAGACCATCGGTGACCACCATGCCCAGGGGATCGCCGGTGGCCAGGACGAAGTAATCTCCGTTGATGCCGCTGAGGACCCGGTCGCCGTCGGACTCCAGCTCCCTGGCCATGGAATAGACAGACTGTTTGGCCAGAACGGCGGAGCCGTAGCTCACCACCGGGGAAACGCTGTCCGAGGGAGTGTAGGTCACATAGTTCTCGGTGCGCAGATCCTGGCGGGAGGCCGACCACATGACCTCTTTGGTGAGGGTGGTCCGGTCACAGATATCTAGGGTATAGCCGTAGATCCTGCTGCCCAGGGCATCGGAAGCCAACGCCGAGGGGGTGAGGATGGCGGCACAGAGGAAAAGGGCGGTGATCCGCCGCAAAATGCTTCTCATAGGGGAGTCTCCTTTGCTGGGGGGTTCTCAATTACAATTATAGTATAGCACCGGGAGAAAAGGCCGTAAAGAAGGGGAAAAACGGGAATTTCAAAAAAATCGGAAAAAGTGAAAATTAGGGGTTGACTTTTTCGGGGAGGGGTGGTAATATATCCAAGCTGTCGCGAGCGACGGTCCCGAACAAACGACTCCGGCAAACAAGTTTGAAAAAACTTGGAAAAAGGGGTTGACAAGCGAAAAGAGTTGTGCTAATATATGACTCACCGCTTGAGGGAAAGCCGAAAGCGATGTGTACCTTGTAAATTAAACAACGTAAGACAAACACGAAGCACCAGAAACGGACATTAAGTTGTCCACAAAGTTGAACAGCTTTGTGGGGCAACGTCAAATTATTTCTTTGAAGCTAAAGATTAGCAATCAATGAATTGATTATAGCGAGCTTAGCTCGTTTTAATACC
>JAFVUT010000075.1 GCA_017502545.1 Ruminiclostridium sp. | reverse complement strand
CGGGCTCGTTGGAGGGGTCCTCCAGGTCCAGACCCTCGTGGGACAGGTGCCACAGGTTCTTGTCCTTGGAGTAGTTGGTCTCACGGGAGATCTTCAGGGGGACGTTGTGGGCCTCTGCGTAGTCGATCTCTTCGTCGCGGCTCTTGATGTCCCACTCACGCCAGGGGGCGATGATCTTCATGCCGGGGGCGAACCGCTTGATGGCCAGCTCGAAACGGACCTGGTCGTTGCCCTTGCCGGTGCAGCCGTGGGCGATGGCGTCGGCCCCCTCTTCCAGGGCGATCTCAGCCAGACGCTTGCCGATGACGGGGCGGGCGAAGGCGGTGCCCAGCAGGTACTTCTCGTACTTGGCGCCCATCTTCAGAGCGGGAACGATGACGTCTTCGCACATCTCGTCCACCAGGTCGGCCACGATCAGCTTGGAAGCGCCGGTCTTGAGGGCTTTTTCCTCCAGGCCTTCCAGCTCGTCGGCCTGACCCACGTTGCCGGAGACGGCGATGATCTCGGGGTTGTTATAGTTTTCCTTCAGCCAGGGGATGATGATGGAAGTATCCAGACCGTCGGAGTAGGCGAGAACGACTTTCTTGATTTCAGACATGGTGTAAACCTCCTGTATATTCGCAAGACCGGGTCTTGTGTTGTTCGATGGGACAAGGATACCACCAATCGCCGGAAAATGCAAGAGGGTAACGCATAAAAATTCGGAAAATTTCCCGGTTTGACCGAGTAAAAATTCATAAAAATGAATATATAGGGGGAATATACGAAAAAATATTCAATACATATACAAGAGGAACCAATGGCATGATTGACTTTTGGAAAAAAGGTGTTATAATAATAAACGTGGATCAAGCGAAACGCTCCGCCCCGGGTGCTCTCCCCGAGTAAAAATAGGGAGTTTTTTTCTTATGCGGGTATGGCAGAGCGGAGAAAGGGTCTTGTGTATGGCGTCCAGCAAGGAATATCTGAACTATGTGTTGGAGCAGCTGTCCGGCCTGGAGGAGATCACCCACCGGGCCATGATGGGGGAGTACATCCTCTATTATAAGGGGAGGATCCTGGGCGGCATCTACGACGACCGTTTCCTGGTGAAGCCCGTAAAGGCTGCCCTGGCCATGCTGCCGGAGGCCTCTTTGGAGCTGCCCTATGAGGGGGCCAAGGAGATGCTTTTGGTGGACCGGGTGGACGACCGGGGCTTTTTGACCAAACTGGTGGAAGGGATGTACGGGGAGCTTCCTGCCCCGAAGAAAAAGAAATAACTGCCTTTTTGCGGCAGTTCATATGCGGGCATGATGGAATTGGTAGACATGCGAGATTTAGGTTCTCGTGCTTTTGCGTTGGGGTTCGAGTCCCCATGCCCGCACCAATCAATATAAGCTGTTTAGGTTGGTACGGTATCGAATAGTTGGACGTCACTAGATAATTAGAAACAAGAGAGGGCGGCAAATTGGTAGGTGAAAAAACAAGTAATAATGCATATGTGAATGAGACAAAGAGCGAAGATAATGAATATAGTAGCAAACGCGAAGTAAAAATACATAAGCATACTAGGTTTGTGCTCGCTGAAGTCGAAAAAGAAAGAATTGATAATCTCCAAAAAGCAGTTGAAGAAGCGGAAGACAATGTTTCTAGTGGTTGGATTAAACCGGATGTTCTTTTGGGATTTTCGACAGCATTTTTTGGTGGATTTATTGGGTCCATTTCACAAATAGTTGAGATGGTCAATACAAATGAAATTACATCAATGATCTTCTTGTACTTTGTACTTCTTTTGATTTCTGTTTTTTTGTTTTTCTTTTATCTTAATGCCCAAAGGAAAAAGCATGTAACGGTAACAGCCTTGATTTCAACAATGAAAAGAGAAACGGATAGTATTGTAAAGAGTTTGACGATTCCAGATAATGATTTTTCTAAAGGTTCAACGTCAAATGATTTGGGTAATTTGATGGATGATAAATAACAGTACAGCGTGTTCTGGATGGAGGATTTATGGCACATAGTAATGAAGTAGTAGAAAAAGTTAAGTCTGTTTTGGACGAAAATGAGTGGAAATATCAATTCAATGAGGAAACAAAGCATTTACGAGCTAAGTTTAATATTACTGGAAAAATCAGAAATGTTCAGATATTGATGGATTTGAGCTATGACGATAGTGTTGTCGTCGTTTGTGTTTTTCCCATTAATGCCGAAGAAAAATATTATGTTGATGTTCTTAGACTCATCAATTTCATTAATTACAATTCAAAGTATGGAAACTATGAATTAGATGAGGAAGATGGTGAAGTTCGATTTAGATTGACTGTTGATTTAGAAGGGATTATTCCATCAACTGAAATGGTTGAAAAATGCGTTATAATCCCTATTCATATGATGCAGAAATATGGCGAAGATTTGATTGCAGTTGTCATGGGATATAAAAAATTTGAAGAAGTGCGGGAAAAACTTATACAGGATAAAAAGTGATTTATTGAAATGATAATTTGTGGGTGGCAAGATTGTTTCTTGCCACCCATTTTGATAAGCGATTTAATGTCTCTATGGCTGTTATATGATCTTTGTTGAGCTATAGTAAGAAAAGGAAGATGTGCAATAGTAGGTGTTTGCAATCTACGCAAAGGAGATTTTGAGATGGCAAAATCAAAAGTAGAAAAAAGTAAAGAGATTGATCTTTTGCAGGCAATAACAAAAAAGACGTTTCCTCGAGTAAGAAAATCTAAGTTTGCTATCTACGAATATGTTGATGGATGCTTGTTTCACTATTTGAAATGGAATGAGACTCCAATCCGTAACTATGTTAATGATAACTTTGAAAAAAGTCTCTTGCGGTTAATAAGGGTAATTGAAGGCGGAGAGTTAAACGAAGAGGAACTTTGCGTTGCCAAACATTTGTTGGCAGCGTTAACGTATGTTTGCTTTGGACGGCAGAGTGATGTGCCACAAGATAAAAAACAGGTTGTTTGGAACTTGTTTGTTGAAGACGAAACATTTAAATGTGTGATTAAAGAGTATGCAGGATACGTTCCAGAATTGTTAGGTGAACTTTTCTACCGTGCTTTTACGAGATTGGAAAGACAAACGATGGAAGAGATACTCGAAGATTGTATTTCAACATATTCAAAGCGCAGTGAGAATTATTCTAATTTTGTTGGATGTTTGCCGTTTAAGTTTATTAACTGTTTTGTAGACCTTTCGTTTTGGTCGGAAGAAACTTGTGAAGAGTACTGTTTGTTGTGTGAGTACATTGATAAGTCCTTGCCCAAACTGAAATTCAAAAAACACCAATGCTATATTTACTTGCATGAGGCAAAGCAAGGTTTAGCAGAATTAAATAAGTTGGTTTTGCTAAATAGTAGTATTGAAAAAAAGGGGTGTTGGCGCAACCTAAGAAAAGTGCCGCAATACATAGAATTTGATTACATATATCCGAATGGTAAAAATGGAGATATTCTCAAGTACATATTTGATGAGTATGGGGAGAGTAACGAAAAAGGTAGTTTATTGTGGCATGGTAAAATTGAGAAAAAGTATATTCACCTTTTCGAACTGTTTTATGGACCAGAGAGACTAATTTCAGAGGATCCACGGTTTTTTGAACTATATGATAACCACCACATTCCGACAATCATAGACAAGAGGATAAACGAGTTATCATGTAAACATATAAGTCGCTTTCAAGGTAGCAATGAATTGTTATATGTGAATCTTGCGCGCAGGAAGGAGCAAACCCGTAAGCGGGGAGAGATGTATTCACAGCTAATTCTCCAAGGAAAAACTTCTCCGAAATGGAAATCAGAAGCGCAGCTGTATTCGATTGTTGTAGGACTGTACCCCGACGCAATCTATCAATATCGTACAAGTTGGCTAGGGGGACAGTCTTTAGATATTTATATTCCATCGCTGTCAATTGGTATTGAGTATCAAGGAAAACAACATTATGAACCTGTTGAATATTTTGGAGGGGAAGAACACTTTAAGCACCAGCAGGAAAATGACGAAAAAAAGAGAAGCTTATGCAATGAAAACGGAGTGTATCTAATTGAGTGGCCTTATACAGAAGAAATAACAGACCGTAATTTGCAATCGTATTTGGAGGAAGTAAGGCGGAAAGATAATCAAGCAAAATGTGCCAATTCCTCAGTATTGGAGGATATAGATTGAACCATGCCCAACTTAAACGACTTTTACGCATTCAAGAATACCAGCTCCGGCGGGGGCGGCGGGGGAAGTATCTTCCCGGGGCTCCTTGCCGTGCTTGCCATCCTCTGGCTCATCGGCAAGATCTTCGGCTGACAGCCCTCTCCTTGACACTTGCCCCTGTTTGTACTATACTTTCCCCTTGGATAACATTTCCAGCAGCAAAACCATGCAAGGAGAATCACTATGGTATTTCCCGCATCCCTTTTCCTGCTCTTCGCCGCCGCTCTGGTCATCAGCTCCATGGGCTTTAAAAACTACGTCTGGTTCATCTCCCTGGGCTACGGCTTCTCCATCGCCGGGCTGGGCATCCTCATGCCCCTCCTCTTCACCCGGAGCCTGACCCTGGGCACCGGCCTGTGCTGTCTGCTCTTTGTCATCTACGGCTGCCGTCTGGGGGGCTACCTGGCGGTCCGGGAGTTCAAAAGCGCCACCTACAACCAGAACATGAAGGGGGAGATCAAGGACGGCAAGACCATCCCCTTCGGTGTGAAGATCGCCATCTGGGTCACCTGCGCCGCCCTCTACGTCCTCCAGGTCCTGCCCGTTTTCTACCGCCTGGTGAACGGCCAGGGGAGCAACACCTGGGTGTACATCGGCGGAGCCGTCATGCTCGGCGGCATCATTTTCGAGTCCGTGGCCGACATGCAGAAGAACGCCGCCAAGAAGGTCAACTCCCGCCGGTTCGTGGACACCGGCCTCTACCGCATCGTCCGCTGCCCCAACTACCTGGGTGAGCTCATCTTCTGGACGGGGGTCATCCTCTCCGGCGTGGGGGGCCTGTCCGGGGCGGGCCAGTGGATCATGGCCCTCATCGGCTACGCCGGCATCGTCTTCGTCATGTTCAGCGGCGCCCGCCGTCTGGAGGTCCGCCAGAACAAGAACTACGGGGCCGACCCGGAGTATCAGCGGTACGTGAAAACCGTGCCCATCATGATCCCCTTCATCCCCCTTTACAGTGTGGAGAAGTACAAGTGGTTGGTTGCATAAAAAAGCTGGGAACGAAGCTCGTTCCCAGCTTTTTGGCTATTACAGAATGATATACCGCCCTTCCTTCCGGGCGGGGGGGTTGGGGATCTTTGCCGGGTGGCCGATGGTCATGACCGCCACCAGACTGCCCTTGCCCGGGGCGAAGAGGTCCCGCAACAGGTCGCCGGTGCCTGTCTCGATGGGGGCGGTCATCCAGCAGCCACCCAGACCCCGGTCCACGGCGGCCAGGAGGATGTTCTCCATGGCGGCGGCGATGCTCTGGACGATGGTCTCGTCGGTCTTGGTGTAGTTGGGCTTGTGGCGGAAGGCCAGGATGCACACGGGGGCCCTGCCCAGATTCCGGATGAAGGCCAGGCTCTCCTCGGCCACCTCCGGGTTGTTGGCGAACCGGGTGCGGAGGTTGTCCTCCAGGCCGGTGGAGACTCCGTCCATAACGGCCAGGAGACGGTCCATCTGCTCCCTGCTCTGGATGGCCACGAAGTACCAGGGCTGGAAGTTCACCCCGGAGGGGGCCCACATGCCCAGGTCCAGGATGACCTCCAGGTCCTCCCGGGTGACGGGTTCATCGGTATAGGCGCGGATGCTCCGGCGGGATAAAATGGCATCTTTCAGTTCCATGGTCAGGCCTCCTTGGTTTTTTCTTTATGATAGCATCCGGGCAAACAAAAGGGAAGCACCTTTTTCGGGTACTTCCCTTTGTCTGGAATATAAGAGTATGGTTGGAATATAACCTCACTCGCAAAGATAAAGGAGAGGGGATCAGCTGTTCTGCACAGACTCTACGATGGCGTCGGCCAGGACTTCCAGCTCGGCAGCCTTGTCGGGGCCCATGGAGGAGGCCAGGCTCAGACGCTCATTCAGCACCTCGCAGTTGCGCATCTCCTCGTTGATGAACTTCTGCATCAGGTCGCCGGACTTGCAGGCCCAGGAGCCGTTCTCGATGAGGGCGAAGGTGCGGTTCTGGAGGTTCAGGGCCTTCATGTCGGTCATGAAGTTGTGCATGACCGGGTAGATGCCCAGGTTGTAGGTCACCGTGGCCAGCACGATGTGGCTGTACTTCCAGGCCTCGGCGATCAGGTAGGACACGTGGGTGTTGGACACGTCGTAGACGGCCACGTTGGTGACCCCCTTTTCGCACAGCTTGGCGGCCAGAGCCTGGGCGGCGGCCTCGGTGTTGCCGTACATGGAGGCGTAGGCGATGAGCACGCCCTTCTCCTCGGGGATATAGCGGCTCCACTTGTCGTACTTGTCGATGAAGTAGCCAAAGTCCTTCCGCCAGACGGGACCGTGGAGGGGGCAGATGAACTTGATCTGGTCCAGGAGGGGAGCGGCCTTCCCCAGGAGCATCTGGATGTGGGGGCCGAACTTGCCCACGATGTTCACCAGGTAACGGCGGGCCTCGTCGATCCAGTCCCGGTCGAAGTTCACCTCGTCGGCAAAGAGCTTGCCGTCCAGGGCGATGAAGGAGCCGAAGGCGTCGGCGGAGAAGAGGGGCACCGTTGGTCAGGTCCAGGGTGACCATGGCCTCGGGCCAGTGGACCATGGGGGCTGCCACGAAGGCCACGGTGTGACCGCCGAAGCAGTGGGTGTCCCCCTCGGCCACGATGCGGATATCGTGGTTGTCAGGGTGGAAGCCGAACTGGCGCATGAGCATGAAGCCCTTCTCGGTGGAGATGATCTTCACGTTGGGCCAGCGGATGAGGACCTGCTCAATGGATGCGGCGTGGTCGGGCTCTAAGTGGTTGACCACCAGCCAGTTGAGCTCACGGCCGGCCAGCAGGTGCTCCAGGTTTTCCATCATCTGCCGGCAGACCGACCAGTCCACGGTGTCGAAGAGGACGCTCTCCTCATCCAGCAGCAGGTAAGCATTGTAGCTCACACCCTTGGGAATCGGGTGAATATTTTCAAACAGGGTTGTGCGGTGGTCATTGGCACCGACCCAGTACAGATCGTCAGTTACTTTACGAACACAATACATAATACGTGCCTCCTTTCAGTGGTTCACGGGTTCAGCCTTCAATGAACTGGTCCTTGCCCTCGGAGCATTCGGGGCAGACCCAGTCTGCAGGCAGGTGTTCAAACAGGGTGCCGGGGGGGACTTCGCCGTCTTCGTCACCCAGATCGGGGTCATACAGGTAGCCGCAGCCGCTGCACACATAGCTCTTGCCGATGGGGGTGGGCTTGGGGGGCTTGGGCCGCTTCATCTTCACCATGGGGGGAGCGGGCTCCTTTTCGGCGGTGCCGCCCAGGGCCTCGATGAGCAGGGGGATGATCTCCATCATGTCGCCCACGATGCCGTAGTCGCAGTTCTTGAAGATGGGGGCGTTGCCATTCTTGTTGATGGCCACGATGGTGGAGGCATCCTTGATGCCCTTCAGGTGCTGGGATGCACCGGAGATGCCGCAGGCAATGTAGAGGTTGCCCAGGAACTTCTGGCCGGACATACCCACATAGCGGTTCAGGGGTAGATACTGTAAGGTCTCGGCCACGGGACGGGAGGAGCCGATGGCGGCACCTGCTGCACGGGCCAGGTCTTCGATGAGGGCCATATTGGCCTTGTCACCCACGCCCTTACCCACGGAGACCACACGCTCTGCCTGGGCGATGGG
>JAFVUT010000074.1 GCA_017502545.1 Ruminiclostridium sp. | reverse complement strand
ATTTCAACCTTGGTGTAGGGCTGACGATGGCCCTGACGCAGGCGGTAGCCCTTCTTGGGCTTGTACTTGAAGATGACGACCTTCTTGCCCTTGCCGTTCTTGACGACGGAAGCATCGACGGAAGCGCCTTCCACCACGGGAGTGCCGAACTTGGGCTCGTCACCCAGGATAGCCAGAACCTTGTCGAACTTGATCTCGTCGCCTGCCTCGTTGTTCAGCTTCTCGATGAACAGGACATCGCCTTCTGCGACCTTGTACTGCTTACCACCGGTCTCGATGATTGCATGCATGCTTGTTGCACCTCTTTCCTTAATTACGGGCTCGCTGTCGGGGGCGGGACTGGGGACTACATCTCGCAGTCCACTTATCACCCATTCAAAGCGGCTCTGAAATTATACCAAGCGAGCCACAGAAAGTCAAGGTTTTTGGGGGTATCTGCGATAGAAAAATTGAACGAAAAGGGGCGGGCAGAGGGAGCCTCTCAGGTGAAACTTCCCAGATACCAGCCGGTGACCCCGTCCTTTTTCACGATGGCCCCCCGGGAGGTCTCACGCACCAGGGAGAGGGTGTCCCCCTTTTTCACGGGCAGGAGGTAGTCGGTGGTGTCCTTGCAGGTCAGACCAAAGATGCCCGTCTGGATGGTGTCGGTGAGAATGTCCAGCTCCCGACCGCTTTCCACATGGCGGACTCTGGTGAACTCGTCCCCGGGCTCCAGGATCTCAATGTTGCTGTGGCCCCAGCGGATGTTCAGGGGATCGGCCGAGGGGGCCTGGTCCTCCTGGGCGGTGACCGTGGGAAAGCCGTCGTAGGACACCCAGGTAAATTCCCCGTCCGGTTCTTCCGGCAGGATGAGGGCATTCAGCTGGCCGTCCTCCTTCAGGGTGCATCCCCCGTCGATGGAGACGATATGCCGGTCCGGGAGGATGACAGGACCTGCCTTGGGGATGTCCGGGTGGTAGAGGGAGACCGGCCAGTGGCCCACGATGACCCACCGGCGGAAGGAGAGGTCCTGGCCCAGGAAGTTGTCGTTTTTCATGCAGCTCCAGGCGGTGAGCTCCTCCAGATCCTCCTCCCGGGGCACGCCCCCGTGGACGAAGAGATAGTCGTCGCTTAACAGGATGGTGGGCATATCCTCCAGGAAGGCCAGCTCCTCCGGGTAGGCTGCCCGGATGGCCTCCCGGGCGGCAGGGTAGTCTTCGGGCCCGTCCACAGGCACCCCGATCCGATGGGCCATGTCCACCCAGGTGGCCTTCCGCTTCCAGAATCCGGCGTACCGGGCGGCGATCTCCTCGGGCCACTGGCCGCTGAGAAAGCCCAGGGGAGTGGCATCGCAGTTGCCCTGGACGAAGTGGACGGTGTGGGTCCTGGCCAGGTCCATGAGATACCGGAGGGTGTCCAGACCCCCGGTGGATTTTTCCAGAATGTCCCCCAGAACGATCAGGATATCCCTGGAAGAAAAGCCTGCTTTGTCCAGCAGGCCTTTCAGATAGGGCAGATTGCCGTGGATATCGCTGACCACCAGCACCCGCCTGCCCTTGGGCAGGGAGATGGGCCGGACCACAGCCTTCTTATCCATGTTTAACATACCTGGGCGGCCAGGGCGATCCAGCCGTTTTTCTCAAAGCGGCGGATGACCTTCAGACCGCTCTTTTCCAGGGCGGCGGCCACCTCGTCCCCCCGCTTGTCGATGATGCCGGAGCACACAAAGGTGCCGCCTTCCACCAGAAGCTCGGGGACCACAGGGGCCAGGGGGATGATGACATCGGCCACGATGTTGGCCAGGACCAGGGGGGCCTTCAGCTCCTTCAGTTCGGCCACCAAAGACTTGTCGGCGATGACGTTGCCCGCCAGGAACTTGCAGCGGTCACGGCCGATGCCGTTGAGCTCGGCGTTTTCATAGGACACGTCCACGGCCTTGGGGTCGATGTCCACGCCGGTGGCGTGGGAGGCGCCCAGGCGGAGGGCGGCGATGGCCAGGATGCCGGAGCCGCAGCCCAGGTCCAGGACGGACTTGCCGGGGACGATGAACTCCTCGATTCCCTCCAGGCAGAGCTGGGTGGAGGCATGGGAGCCGGTGCCGAAGGTGAGGCCGGGGTTCATGAGGATGGAGGTGCAGCCGGCGGGGATCTGGGCGGTGTCCCGCTCCCACTCGGGGACGATGTAGATGGTCTTGCCGATGGCCAGGGGACGGTAGTACTTCTGCCAGCTGTGGGCCCAGTCATACTCCCGCAGGCGAACGGAGGTGTAGGGCAGGTCGATGCCCTTCAGGTACTGGGCCAGCTGCTTCTGGCCGTCGGCGTCGTCGGTGACATAGAACTTGATGCGGGAGACCCCCTTCATCTGCTCCATGAGCTCGTCGTCCACGTAGTCCCAGTACTGGCGGTTTTCTTCCAGGAAGGTGCGGAACTCCTCTTCCTCCTCCACGGCCAGACCGGGCACGCCGTTGGCGATGAGGGTGGCGCTGATGAGGTCCAGCTCCTCAGATTTTGCGTTTAATACGATTTCAAGCCACATGCTGTCCATGGATGGCCCTCCTTGATTACAAATTCAGTACCTTACATTATAACGGATTTCGGGTGTGATTGCAAGATGGCTCCCTCTGAGGAGGGAGCTCAGGCTGTCAAAGAAGGATCGCTGCAGGAGCAGGAAAGGCTCCCCTTGATAGGGGAGCTGGCAGCCGTCAGGCTGACTGAGGGGTGCTATCCTTGCAGATATCGTGTCGTACCGATACGACAGCATCATCGTTCCGGTAACACCCCTCCGTCTTCGGCTTCGCCGAATCCACCTCCCCTATAAAGGGGAGGCAGAGGATCTTCCACCAAACATTTTTTGACACTCTGGGCTCCCTCGTCAGAGGGAGGTGTACAGGATGCCAAACAAAAAGCCCTTCCGCACCTCAGTGCGGAAGGGCTTGAAAAAGAAATCAGACGTGGCTGTGCTCGCCGGTGACCTTTCTGGCCAGACGGAGGGCATCCTCCAGGTGGGGGCAGAAGTGATCCAGACCCATCTTGTCCACCATGCCGAACTTGATCATGGTGCGCATGGGCTGCTCGCCCAGGTGGGAGAAGATCAGCTCGATCCCCTGCTTCTCGCAGCGGATGCGGAGTTCATCCAAACTGTTCATAGCGGTGGCATCGATGGCAGGCACGCCGCCCATACGCAGGATCAGCACCTTGGTGTAGGTCTTCACGCTGATGTCGGCGATGCGGCCGGCTGCGCCGAAGAACAGGGGGCCGTTGATGTCATAGACACGGACATCCTTGGGGATGGGCAGCAGGGGGTGGAAGGGATCCTCCTCCTTCTCGTCCTCGGCATACTTCCAGCCGCGGACCTCGGTCTCCTCGCTCATGCGCTTCATGAACAGCAGGCAGGCCAGGAGCAGACCCACTTCGATGGCCACCACCAGGTCGAAGATGACGGTCAGGGCAAAGGTCAGCACCAGGACCAGCACGTCGGACTTGGGAGCGGTCTTCACCAGATGGACGAAGGGTCTCCACTGGCACATATTGTAGGCCACCTGGAACAGGATGGCGGCGATGGTGGGCATGGGGATGAGGGCTGCGTAGGGCATCAGCACCACCAGGATCAGCAGCAGGACCAGGGCGTGGACCATGCCGGAGATGGGGGTGCGGCCGCCGTTCTTGATGTTGGCGGCGGTGCGGGCGATGGCACCGGTGGCGGGGATGCCGCCCATGAGGGCAGAGCCCATGTTGCCGATGCCCTGGGCGATGAGCTCGGTGTTGGAGCGGTGCTTGGTGTTGGTCATGCCGTCGGCCACCACGCAGGACAGCAGAGACTCGATGGCAGCCAGGATGGCGATGGTGAAGGCCTCGGGGGCGATGGTGACCGCCATGTTGATGCTGAAGGCGGGCAGCTGGGGCTTGGGCAGGGCGGAGCTGACCTCGTACAGGTCGCCGATGGTGTTCACGGGCAGGTCAAAGAGCTTGACCAGGGCGATGCCCACCAGAACGGCAATGAGGGAACCGGGGATGCGCTTGCTGACCTTGGGCCACAGGATCAGGACGGCCAGGCAGACCAGACCCACCACCACGGCCCAGATGTTCAGGGTGCCGATGCTCAGGATGACGCACTCCAGCTTCTCCATGGTCTCCACAGGGGACATACCGGCGGCGTAGGTCAGACCCATGAAGTCCTTCAGCTGGCCGATGAGGATGGTCACGGCGATACCGGCGGTGAAGCCGGTGGTGATGGTGTAGGGGATGAACTTGATGAGTGCACCCAACTTCAGCACGCCCATGAGAATGAGCATGATACCGGCCATGATGGTGGCGATTGCAAGACCTTCAATGCCTTTGCTTGCAACAACCCCTGCGACGAT
>JAFVUT010000073.1 GCA_017502545.1 Ruminiclostridium sp. | reverse complement strand
GCTGGAGGACATGGAGCCCCAGGAAGGTGCAGCTCTCGGTTCGGTCTGCCGGGATCTCCTCCTCATAGTTGGTCCAGATGAGGTAGTCGGTGGAGAGGATCTCCGCCAGGGTCTCTGGCGCCCAGGTAGAGGAATCCCCTTCCGGGGAGATCCCCAGGCGGGTGTAGATATCCTCTCCGTCGGCCAGGTTCATGGAGGGCAGATGGTCCCCCACAAAGACCAGCATCACTGGACGGCCGCACCGGGAGAAGTAGTCGGTGAGGATCCCCAGAGAGGCATCGGCGTGATGGAGGCCCATCACCAGGCTGTCCAGATAGTCCAGGTCCTCCTGGCTCAAAAGGCTGCACTGGGCGGGGAAGCCCGAGGGCTCCCCGTATTTTTCCGGGTAGTAGGACTGGTGGTTCTCCATGGAGAGCCCGTAGATCAAGGCGGGCTTGCTGGGGTCCCGGGCCTCGTACCGGGCAATGATCTCCCGGGCGAAGGACTCGTCCGAGGCGTAGTCTCCGCAGCGCTGGGGCTCCACCCAGAAGTCTTCCACAAAGCAGATCTCATCAAACCCGATGGCGGGGTAAATGGTCTGGCGGTCGTAGAGCTCGGCGGTGTGGGAGTGGAGGGCCAGGGTGGAATACCCCGCCTTTTCCAGGAACCGGACGGTGGTGGGCAGGGTCTCATAGACTGCCGGGTCCAGGGTGGAGAGGGTGTCACCTTCCATGAGGAGGGAGGAGGTCAGGGCGGTGAAGAGCTCCATTTCCACCCACCCGGTGCCCCCGCCGTAGGTGTTGGACAGGAAGCGGCCGTTGGTGCAGGTTTGGGACAGGGTGTGGAAGACCGGCAGGGGGTCCTCTGCAAAGGTCAGCCCGGGCAGACGGGTCACGTCAAAGAAGGCCTCGGAGGTGATGAAGATGATGTCCGGGCTGGATTCCAGGGAGGCCGTGTTCCGTTCCTGGGCGGCGTCCGTCCGGAAGTAGTCGGCAAGGCCGGCGGAGTCCAGGCTGGCCAGGGTGTTCTCCGTGTGGATGCGCTGGCTCCAGGCGGTGTAGATGCCCAGGCACACCCCGGCCTGGTCGTTGCGCTCCATCTGGTCGTAACAGCCCTCGTCCAGCTTTACGGCGGCGGTCTGGAGCCCGCCGGGATAAAAGGCGGAGAGCAGCAGGGCCATGGCCAGGCTTCCCAGGACCATGCCCGCCGGGGCAGGGATGCGCCAGGTCCCCACGCAGAGGAAGAGGATGAGCATCACCAGGACGGCCAGGGCGGCCACCACTGCCGTGACGGTAGGAAGGAGCTGGTCGGCGGCATACCCTGCCACATCCCCCAGGTTCCCCATGAGGGAGAAATCGCTCAGCTGGATGGGAGCGCCGTTGATATTCAGTTTGCACCGGCTGGCGTAGGCAAACACCAAGCAGACCACAGACTGGGGCAGGCAGGCCCAGAACAGCCGGCGGAGAAATCCGTAGAGGGTGAAGCTGACGCTGGAAAAGAGGACCCAGAAGAGGCCCATGGCCGGAAGGTGGCCGGTCATCCAGGACAGGGCCTGGGCCATGTCGTTCAGCCAGATGGCCTGGGAGGCCCACAGAACCACCAGAGGGGCCAGCAGCAGGCCCAAAAGGGTGTAAACGGGTTGTCGGTTCATAAATCGATCCTTTGCATAATATAACATCTTGCATTATACCCCAAAAAGCCGGGATGCGCAATGGCGCTTGCGTCTCCGGGGAAAATATGGTACAGTCAACCCAAAGAAACGCCCCAGAAAGGAGCTTTGCTATGATTAAGTTGGGTTTGTGTCAAATGAGGGTCACCGCCGACAAGACCGAGAATCTCCG
>JAFVUT010000072.1 GCA_017502545.1 Ruminiclostridium sp. | reverse complement strand
GGTGCACTCAGCAGTAGCGCCGCAGTCGATGAGGGCAAAGCCCCCGGCTTGGGTGGGGACCACGGGGCACATGGCGGCCCGGCGAATGCCCCGGATGCGCTTGATCATCAGGGTAGCAGCGGACAGGAGGGCGCCGGTGGAGCCGGCGGAGACGAAAGCCTCCGCCTCCCCATCCTTGAGCATCTGCAGGCCCACGGTCATGGAGGAGTCCTTCTTCTCCCGGAAGGCCCGGGCGGGGTTGTCCTCCATGGTGATGACCTGGGTGGTGGCCACGTGGGTGACCCCCTTGGGCAGCTCCTTCCGGCCCAGCTGGGTCAGGGCGGACTGGATGGCATCGGCAGAGCCGGTGAGGATGACCTCCACACCCAGCTTCTCGGCAGCCTGAATGGCGCCGTCAACAGGGGCCAGGGGGGCGTGGTCGCCGCCCATGGCGTCCAGAATGATTTTCATAGAGATTCCTTTCTCCGGTGGTGTTCAATCTAAATCTAACTGTTCCAGGATCTCCAGACCACGCTTGGACAGCTCGGCGTTCTTGTTCCGCTTGCCCTTCACCCGGTAGCCCAGGGGGGGCATGATGCCGAAGTTCACGTTCATGGGCTGGAAATTCTCCACAGACTGATTGCTGATGTACAGGGCCAGGGCGCCGATGGCGGTCTCCTGGGGGAAGTCCACGGGGGCCTTGCCCTGGATGCGGCGGGCCAGCTCCAGGGCGGCCAGACAGCCCGAGGCGGTGGACTCCACATAGCCCTCCACGCCGGTGATCTGCCCGGCGAACATGATCCGGGGTTCCGACTTCACCCGGTAGTACCGGTCCAGCATCCGGGGGGAGTCCAGGTAGGTGTTCCGATGCATGACCCCGTAGCGCAGGTACTCGGCATTCCGCAGGGCGGGGATCATGGAGAAGACCCGCTTCTGCTCCGGCCAGGTCAGGTGGGTCTGGAAACCCACGATGTTGTAGATGGTGCCCTCGTCGTTGTCCCGGCGGAGCTGGACCACGGCGTGGGGCTCCTTGCCGGTCTTGGGGTCCCGGAGGCCTCTGGGCTTCAGGGGACCGAAGGTGAGGGTCTGCTCCCCCCGGCGGGCCATGACCTCCACGGGCATACAGCCGTCGAAGACCTTCTTGTCCTCAAAGCCGTGGAGGGTGGCCTCCCTGGCGGCGCACAGCTCCCGCCAGAAGTCCAGGTACTCCTCCTGGGTCATAGGGCAGTTGATGTAGTCGGGGGTGCCCTTGTCGTATCGGGAGGCGAACCAGGCGCTCTCCATGTCCACGCTGTCGTAGGTCACCAGGGGGGCGGCGGCATCGAAGAAGTGGAGGTAGCCGCTCTCCGGGAAGTAGCTGGCGATGGACTGGGCCAGGGCATCGGAGGTGAGAGGGCCGGAGGCCAGGATGACCTGGCCCTCGGCAGGGATCTCAGTGACCTCCCCCTCCACCACGTCGATAAGGGGGTGGCTGCGAATGGCATCGGTGATGGCCTGGGCAAAGGCGTGGCGGTCCACCGCCAGAGCCCCGCCTGCCGCCACCCGGTGGTGGTCGGCGCACTTTAAGATGAGGGAGTCCAGGCGGCGGAGCTCCTCCTTTAAGAGGCCCACGGCATTTTCCAGCTGGTCGGACCGGAGGGAGTTGGAACACACCAGCTCACCGAAGAGGTCGGTGTGGTGGGCAGGGGTCTTCTTCTGGGGCTTCATCTCGTGGAGGGTCACGGGGATGCCCCGCTTGGCCAGCTGCCAGGCGGCTTCACAGCCGGCCAGACCGGCCCCGATGACGGTGACGCGCTCGCTCATGCTTCCTCCTCCCCGGCCTCTTCCGCAGCCTTCTTCGTGGTCTTTTTGGTGGTGGCTTTCTTGGTGGTGGTCTTCTTGGCGGCGGTCTTTTTGGGCTTTTCCTCCCCGTCAGCCGTTGCCTTCCTGGTGGTTTTCTTTGCGGTGGTCTTCTTAGCCGCCGTCTTCTTGGCGGGCTTTTCCTCGGCGACGGCCTCGGCTGCAGGGGCTTCGGCGGTCTCCTCGGTCTTTTTCTTGCGGAAGCCTCCCCGCTTCTCCTCGGGGACAAAGGCGGCGCAGGCTTCGTTGATGCAGAAGGGCTTCTTAAATCCTCTGCCGGATTTCTTAAACATGGTCCAGCCGCACTCGGGGCAGCTGTCCTTCACGGGCACATCCCAGGTCATGAAGTCGCAGACCCGGCCCAGCTTGTCGCCGATGCGCTCACAGCCGTAGTAGGTGTAGCCGTTACGGGAGGTCTTCTTCAGCAGGCGGCTGGAGCACTTGGGGCACTTGCCGGGCATCTCGATGACCAGGGGCTTGGTGAAGGTGCACTCGGGGAAGCCGGGGCAGGCCAGGAAGCGGCCGAAGCGGCCGGACTTGACCACCATCTGCTTGCCGCAGAGGTCGCAGATCTCCTCGGAGACCTCGTCGGGGACCTTGATGCGGATGCCCTCCAGGTCCTCCTCGGCCTTGGCCAGCTCCTGCTGGAAGCCCCCGTAGAAGTCGCTGAGGACATCCTTCCAGTACTCCTCGCCGCTTTCCACCTTGTCCAGGCGGTTCTCCATGGAGGCGGTGAAGTCGTAGTCGGCCACGTCATGGAACTTGTCCTTCATGAGGTCGGTGACCACCTCGCCCAGGGGGGTGGTGTGGAGGTACTTGCCGTCCTTGACCACATACTCACGGGCCATGATGGTGGAGATGGTGGGGGCGTAGGTGGAGGGTCGGCCGATGCCCTTTTCCTCCAGGGCCCGGATGAGGGTGGCCTCGGTGTACCGGGTGGGGGGCTGGGTGAACTTCTGCTCGGGGTTGGTGGCGGCGCAGCGGACCACTTCCCCTTCGGTCAGGTTGGGCAGAGGGGTGGTGATCTCGTTGGTCTCCTCGTCCTTGCCCTCCTCGTAGACCGCCAGGAAGCCGGGGAACTTCACCTCGGACCGGCTGGTCTTGAACACATAGCCGGCGCTCTCCACCTCAATGCCCACGCTGTCATAGACGGCGGAGGCCATCTGGCTGGCCAGGAAGCGGCTCCAGATGAGCTTGTACAGGCGGAACTGCTCAGCGGTCAGGTCCTTCTTCACCATCTCGGGGGTGAACTCCACGTTGGAGGGTCGGATGGCTTCGTGGGCGTCCTGGGCCCCCGCCTTGGTCTTGAACCGGCGGGGGGTGTCGGGGAGGTACTTCTCGCCGTAGCGCACCCGGGCAAACTGCCGGGC
>JAFVUT010000071.1 GCA_017502545.1 Ruminiclostridium sp. | reverse complement strand
TCAAAGAAATAATTTGACGTTGCCCCACAAAGCTGTTCAACTTTGTGGACAACTTAATGTCCGTTTCTGGTGCTTCGTGTTTGTCTTACGTTGTTTAATTTACAAGGTACACATCGCTTTTGGCTTTCCCTCAAGCGGTGAGTCATATATTAGCACAACTCGTTTCGCTTGTCAACCCCTTTTTCCAAGTTTTTTCAAACTTGTTTACCGGAGTCGTTTGTTCGGGACCGTCGCGCGCGACAGCGTGGGTATATTACCACCCTCAACAGGAAAAGTCAACCCCTAATTTCAAGTTTTTTCGGATTTTTTCATTTTTTCTTTTTGGCGGCAAAGACAGCCAGGATGAGCCCTCCCGCAGCCAGGTTCCCTACCCACAGAACGGATCCTTCCAGGACCCTCTGCCAAAGGGGCACCGGCAGGGCCAGCAGAAAGACTGCAGCAGCCAGAGTCCAGGCCCAGGCCGGCTTCTCCTGCCGCCCGGTCACATGACCGGTGAGCCTCACCAGGCACAGAAGAAGGAATCCCAGCAGGGCCAGGTCCCCCAGGGCCCACAGGGCCGAGGCCAGCTGCTCCAGCCGCTGGAAGGCCCCCTCCAGCCCCAGGCCGGACACCATCTGAAAGAAGGGGCGGTCCATCGTCCCTGTAAGAGCCGGGCCGAACCGCCCCAGGATCAGCGCCCCCACAGCTCCCAGAAGAAGGCATATCCGTCCTATGAGCCGACAGGTCCGACCCAGACTTCCCTTCTCCGGGGTCACATCCTTTATTAGGAATAAGCTGTAGCACCCCACCGCCAGGAGGCCCAGGGTCTCCAGCCCACCCAGGGGGACTCGGGAGAGCTCCCTTGGTGTCCAAAGAAGGACCCAGTCCCAGTGCAGACGAAAGGCTCCCCCCAGAAGGATGAGGGCCGTGGCAGACCCCAGAGCCAGAAGAAAGATCTCACAGGCCCGGGCAAAGGCGGCCAGGCCTCCGGCGGCCATCCAGCCTGCCAGGATCAGAAGGGAGGCGGTCAGGACCACAGGGGAGGCTCCCAAGGGATCGGACAGCCGCACCCCGATCCGACAGGCCTGGGCTCCCCCAAAGCAGAGCCCCCACAGGAGGAGGACCCCGGCCAGGACCCGATGTATCCTCCCTTGGGACAGGGACAGACCCCGACGGCCCAAACCGGCCGCCAGGATCACCGCCATCACCCCGGCCAGGATGGGACACAGCCACCCGGCAGCCCCTGCGGTCGCCAGACGGGAAAAGAGGACCTCCGTCCCCAACGGGAACAGAGCCAGAAAGACCACCGTCAGCAGCTGTCGGTGGGAGATGGTCCGATCATGCATGGCGCACCTCCTTGGTTTTACAATACGATACCTATTTAATATGGTTGGGCCAGGGTCAGGTGTACCGTGACCTCCGAGGTCAGGCGGTCAAAGCCCTCCGCCCAATCCCGGGACAAGGCATTCCACCGGAGGGGACTGGACAACCCGGCCCGTCCCTTCAGCCCGGCCCCATCGCCATCCGCCCGCCGCAGGATGGCAAAGGCCTGGGAGATGGCCCGGGCGGTGGAGGCTTCCAACCGGGCCACATCCCCCGGCTCCTCCTGCCAGCCACCCACGGGAGTCCCCTCCAGGCGGCAGGTCAGGGAAAGTCCGGTGAGAGTCGCCCCCTGCCAGATGGGTTCCACCCGGCAGCCGGTACTCTCCAGGATCACCCCCCGGTCCCCCACGGAATCCGTCCAGTGGATGGGCTGGTCCATGAGAAGGGCAGCCCCCAGGGCGGTCTCCCCGGTGAGCCAGGCGGTGAATTTCCCCTCCTGGTACAGGGCGAACCCTCCAAAGTCCAACCCCTCCTCCGTCAGATCCAGAGCGGGGATGAGGACAGGGTCCCCTGCTGCCAGGGCAGAGGCCGCCTCCCGGAGTTTCAAGGGCCGAAATCCCTGGCCGGACGTGCCAAAGTCTTTCATGACGGACATCCGCCGGACAGGGTCGGTTTGTTCGGAGAAAACCGTGTCCAACCCATCTGTCCGCACCACCCAGAGCTGGGATTCGGTACTCTGCCGGGGAGCCTGGAAGGCATAGCTCAGAAGGGGCTCCACCAGATCCGGGGCAGACTGGGGCAGGAGGATGTGCTCCACATGGGCGCAGGTGACCACCTGCTGGCCGCTGGCAGACAGATCCTCCAGCGCACCGGCAGGGGTCCGGCCCTCCCCCTGATAAAAGGTAGGCTTTGACCCGGCACGGCCCTCGGCCGCCGCCCAGAGGGTCATCCCCCGGCGGGCGGGTTCCGCCCCCAGGACCCCCGCCACCGCGGTATTGCCCATCTCCTGACTCTGGGGACCGCAGCCCGACAGGAGGACCAGGGCCAGCAGCAATGCCACTACTCTCATCCCTGCCGCCTCCTGTTCAAGGTGTGAAGGGCGGCCTCCCGGAACTTCACCCAGGTCACCGGCCAGCGGATGACCCCATAGCCCATCTGCCGCTCCTGTCCGGCGGCGGCAAAGGGGGTGAGGTAGGGGGTGCCGAAGCTCTCCAGCTGGGCCAGACGGACCACCAGCACCGCCCCAAGGCCCACCACGGCGTAGAGGCCTCCCAGACTGGCGGCAATGGCCAGGCCGAACCGCCACAGCCGCAGAGCGGCGGAGAACTCCTGGCTGGGGACGGTGTACCCGGAGATCCCCGCCACGGCCACCACGATGAGGACCACCGGGGAGACGATCTTGGCCTCCACAGCGGCAGACCCCACCACCAACCCGCCCAGGATGGAGACGGTGGTGCCGATGGGGCCCGGCAGACGGAGTCCGGCCTCCTGGACGATCTCAAAGGCGGCCAGCAGGATCAGGACCTCGAAGACCGTGGAGAAGGGCACGTCCACCTTGGCCTCGGCAATGGACCAGGCCAGACGGGCAGGGAGCATCTCCGGGTGGAAGTTCACCGCCGCCACATAGATGGCGGGAAGGAAGAGGGAGAGGAGCATACACCCATACCGCAGGACGGCCAGGGCGGAAGAAGTCACCCAGTTCTGGGACCGGTCCTGGCTGGTCTTGAAGAACTGACCGATGTCCCCCGGCAGGAGATATCCCAAGGGGATGCCCTCCACCAGGACCCCCACCCGGCCCTCCACCAGACCGGCGCAGAACCGGTCGGGCCGCTGGGTGTAGGGGATGAGAGGAAAGGCGGTTTTTACGTCGTCCAGGATCTGCTCCTCGAAGGATGCCGCCTGGAAGAGCTCGTCTGTGTCGATCTGCTCCACCTTCTCCCGGACCCGCTCCACCAGGCCGGGATCGGTGAGCCCTTCTATATATAATATGTCGATGGGGGTGAGGCTCTGGCGGCCGGCCAGGATCTCCTTCACCTTCAGCTCCGGAGCACGGAGCCGCCGCCGCACCAGGGAGGTGTTGGTCCGCAGGGACTCCACGAAGGAATCCATGGCCCCCTTGATGGAGGGCTCGTTCTCCGGCTTGCTGACCCCTCGTTTCTCCTCGGTGATGGTGAAACAGGAGAGCATTTTTCCCGCCGCCGGGAAGGAGAGGACCACATTCCCCGCCACCAGCTCCAGGGCGGCCTGGTCCAGGGTGGTCAGGACCTTCACCCCGGCGTAGATCCCCCCTTCGGTCATGAGGCGGAAGGCGGTCTCGGCAGAGGCCTCCCGGAACCGCAGGTCCATGACCAGAGGCCGCAGGACAAAGTCGTTGAGCCGCTCGAAGCGGACCTGGCCCATGATGGCGAAGACGGTGGCAGGCTTCTCCGGGTCCCCGCCGATGAGGATGGGCCGCTGGTCGAAGTCCACCGTGTCCTTGAAAATGAAGCGGATGCCCTCCTCGGTGAGGGCCCCCGAAAACCGGGGCTCCTGCCGGGGATGGGGCGGGATGTCTGTCCCTTTTGGTCCGATCCGACCCATAGAAAGGCCCCCCTTTCGTTCCTTGATGATGGGTAGTATGGACAAATCGGAGCCAAATCATGCTCCCTGCCGGGAATTTCCGGGGCCCGCCATTTGACAAGATTCCTTATTGTGCTATAATGATTGTGTATGACCACGCACTTCCGGTCCCTTTGCGGGCCAGATTTAGAAAGGAATCCCCATGAAACGTCTCATTACTTTGCTGTTATCTCTCTCCCTGGTCCTGGGCCTCATGTCCGTCCCCGCCGGGGCCGCCACCGCCCAGGAGGCCCAGGAGGCCGCAGAACTGCTGTATAACATGGAGCTCTTCAAGGGCACCGGCAACAACCCCGACGGCACCCCCAACTTTAACCTGTCCGGCTCCCTCACCCGTGACCAGGCCGTGACCATGCTGGTCCGCCTGCTGGGCGCCGAGGAGGAGGCCCTGGCCAAGAACTACTCCAGCCCCTTTACCGACCTGCAGAACTGGGCCAAGCCCTACGTGGGCTACGCCTACCGCATGGGCCTGACCAACGGCGTGGATGCCACCCGCTTCGGTGCCAAGTCCACCACCACGCCTGCCCAGTACCTGACCTTCATCCTCCGTGCCCTGGGCTACCAGGACGGCGTGGACTTCTCCTGGAACAGATCCTGGGAGCTCACCGACTACCTGGGCATCACCAACGGGGAGTACAACGCCGCCACCGCCCAGTTCCTCCGTGGCGATGCCGCCGCCGTCTCCGCCAGCGCCCTCTATGCCGTCATGAAGGGGACCACCCAGACCCTGCTGATCCACCTGGCCAACCAGGGAGCTCTGGGAGGCAACACCGTGGTGGTGTGGAACTACGGCCACCTGAAGATGGAGGAGGATTTTGCCTCCTTCCTGTTCTACCCGGTAAAGGGCAGCCCCGCCTCCTTCCAGGCCTTCTATCTGGACAAGGTCACGGTGAACAGCTTAAACTGCACCACCCTCCAGCTGAACACTCCGGAGGAGGTCTCCAAGTATCTGGCCTCCATCGGCGAGGATGCCAGCGGATTCGGCTATGTGGAGATCACCTACGACCAGCAGGCCGCCATCGAAGCCGCCACCCAGGAATACCTGGACCCCAACACCGGCCTCACCTATCCCATCGTGACCTACACCTTCCAGTACACCGCCGTGGAGAACAACGGCAACACCATCTCCGGCACCCTGTTCTATCCTGTTTACTTCTAAAGATGACCAAAGCCCGCGAACGGTTGTTCGCGGGCTTTTTTTGTTGAGGATGGTCGGGGCGTGGTGCGGGACCGCCACCCATGGGGTTTGTGACCCACATTGCGTAAGACACAAGCCTTCTCCCTTTGGGAGAAGGCGGCCCGGCGCAGCCGGGACGGATGAGGGCCGTCCTCGCAGGTCGTTCCCCTCATCAGTCAGCTTCGCTGCCAGCTTCTCCCCAGGGAGAAGCCTTTCCGTAGTCGAAACGATATGCGTAGGGGCCGATTCTATATCGGCCCGCTCCCATAGGGTTCGACCCACGTGGGCAAGGGGTGCCACGCCGCCAAATCACAAATTTTCATCTCCGGTGAAAGATTTTCCCCGTTTCATTCGTATTCTAAGTGAAAGGCCCTTTCACCGAAAGGATGTGATCCCATGAAAACACCCCTCCGCCGTCAGGAGGCGGAGCGACTGGTGCACACCTACGCCGACCTGATCCTCCGCCTGAGCTATACCTATCTGAAGGATACCCAGGATGCCCAGGACATCTGCCAGACCGTCTTTCTGAAATTCCTGGAAAAGCCCCGGACTTTTACCTCCCCGGAACACGAGAAGGCCTGGGTCATCCGCTGTGCCGTGAACGCCTGCAAGGATGTGCTGAAAAGCCACTGGCGGCGAACCACGGTGACCCTGGAGGCCGCCCATCACGTCCCCGCCCCGGAGCGGTCGGAGGGGAGCCTCCTGGCGGCCCTGGAGCTGCTGCCCCCCAAGTACCGGGTGGTCATCTACCTGTATTACTATGAGGGGTACGCCGCCAAAGAGATCGCAGATATCCTGGGTCTGCGCCTTGCCACGGTGAACACCCAGCTGAGCCGGGGACGGGAACGGCTGAAAACTCTATTAGAACAGGAGGGCTTTGCATGAAAGACTATCGTGAAACCATGAAGGACCTCTCCTTTACCCAGGAGCAGAAATCCGCCATGATCGAAGACTTACTGACCGCCGCTCGTCCCACAAAACGTGGGGCATCCCCCCGTCGTGCCCTGGCCATCGCCGCTGCTGCGGCCATGCTGACCCTGGCGGTCACCGCCGGAGCAACAGGCGTTCTTCCTTCGGCCCGGGATGTGTTTTCCTCCCTTTTTGGAGGGGATCCCGCCCAGACCGAGATCATCGACCAGATCGGACACCCCATCGGAGCCAGCCACACCGCAGACGGCTTCACCATCACCGCCGATGCCATCATCGGAGATGCTTACAACTACATCGTCATTTACAGCATTCAGAGGGAAGGCGGCACCCCCATGCCTGCCCTGAACTATGGCCAGGAGGCAAGTGATCCGTATCAATCTTATCGCTTGAACCAGGATCCCCAGTACGTTTTCTTTGATGCAGATCCTTCCGATCCCTCGATTCAGTTCAAATATTCCGTCTCTGCACCGAAGGGAATCAAAAAGGGCCCTGTTGTTGTACAGCTCCAGGACCTGGTTCTGCTTACAGGCAGCAACGGCACGGAAGAAGAGACCCTGTTGGCTGCAGGTCCCTGGGAACTCTCCTATGACCTGGACTATGAAGATGCCTCCCTCTCTCTGACCGAGGGAGATATCGTCCACCACAACGGTGCAGACCTCACCCTATCCTCTGTGGTCCTCTCTCCTCTGTCCCTCCATGTTGCGTATTCTCTGGATTTCGAAGTGGACACCAGCATCCACGGCGACCCCTTTGACAACACAGAGGATACTCCCATGGATCGATACGTGGACTCTCTTCCCCTGGTCCTCACCTTGACCGACGGCACCCGAAAAGAACTGACCGAGGAATCCGTTTCCACCATCGGAAGTAAGCAAGGGAAAACCAACGTCAGCAAAACCGCTCGTTTCTCGGATATCCTTCCCCTGGACACCATCGAGAGCATCACCATCGGGGACCTGACCATTCCGGTGGAATCCCCATAAACGCACCAAAGCCCGCGAACACCGTTCGCGGGCTTTTTTTGTGGATGGTCAGGGCGTGGTGCGGACCTGCCAGGTTACAATCCCTCAGTCTTTTGCCTGCGGCAAAATCCAGCTCCCTTTACACAAGGGAGCCTGAGGGTTGCACTCGCCTCAGCCTCCCCTGTGTAAGGGGAGGTGACTCGCCGTCAGGCGAGTCGGAGGGGTTGTTGCCACGTTGTTCGATGACCCACGTTTCGATATCGGCTTTACACCGAAACGGTCTCCTTCTTTTCGGTCCTTCTTCCCCGTCTCACCGCCTTCTCCCCCTCGCAGACCACCAGGGGGGTGACGGCCAGAGCCAGAAGGGTCAGCCAGCAGGTGAGGTTCAGAGGGACCACCCCAAAGGCCCCCTGCAAGGGGGGAAGAAGAAGGACGGCCAGCTGGAGGGCCAGCCCCGCCAGAAAGGCCTTGTTCATGGCCCCGTTGGAGAAGAACCCCAGCCGGAAGAGGGACATTTCCTCGCTGCGCACATCAAAGGCGTGGAAGAGCTGGCAGAGGGTCAGGGCGGCGAAGGCCATGGTGTTGGCCACGGCATAGTCCCCCGTAAACTGCACTCCCAGGCCGTAGGCCGCCAGGGTCAGTCCCCCCACCATGGCTCCCTGCCAGGCCAGCCGCAGGGAGAAGGCCCTGGAAAACAGCGGCTCCTCCTTTCCCCGGGGAGGCCGGTCCATGACGGTCTCCTCCACCGGCTCCACCCCCAACGCCAGGGCGGGCAGGGAGTCGGTGACCAGATTCAGCCACAAAAGCTGGACGGGGGTGAGAGGGGCCTGGGGAAAGTGCAGCAACGTGGCCAGGAAGATGGTGATGATCTCCCCGATGTTGCAGGAGAGGAG
>JAFVUT010000070.1 GCA_017502545.1 Ruminiclostridium sp. | reverse complement strand
CGGGTGGAGGGCTTGTAGCAGCCGATCTTGCACACATCGTGGAGCAGGGAGACCAGGGCAATGGACTCCGGGCTGTATTCCAGTCCGTACAGGTCGGTGACCCGCTCCCGGGACAGGTAATCGGACAGGCAGTGGTAGACATTGAGGCTGTGCTCACACAGACCGCCGGCATAGGAGCCGTGGTACTTGGCGGAAGCCGGTGCGGTGAAAAAGTCGCTCTTGTTCATGAGGTAATCCAGCAGGGCCTCGGCACCCTCCCGGTGGATGTTTTCCCGAAAGATCTCAATGAATTCTTCTCGTGCGGACATGGCGTTTTCCTCCTCTGTCTTTCTATGGGCACAATACTCCACGGTAATGGTATATTATATCATACCGGATGAAAATTTTCACGGGATTTTTCTGCCCGGAAAAGAAAACTTGCCCGACGGGAATCCCTTCCCTTCGGGCAAGTGTCACAAACCATTATTTCTTTTCGGGGAACAGGCCCTCCTCCCGGAGCTTGGCCGAGATGTAGGCATAGCTCTCGTCGTTGTGGGGCAGCAGGCAGTAGGAGCAGTCCTTCCGGCCGTTGCGCATTACAAAGGCACCGCCGCACTTGGGGGAGCGGTACAGGGGGCAGTAGCAGAAGAGGCAGTTGAAGTCCTCCTCCTTCACGTCGTTGTGGCAGGGGAAATACTCGCACTCCCGGTTCTGGAACCAGGTATAATGTCTTCCTTTCAGGTCCATGAGAGGGCCCTCCTTTTCTATGTTATGCAATGTCGTAGGTTTCTTTCCAGGTTTTCAGGGCATCCCGGCCCTCCTGGGTGACCGGCATGAGCCACCGCCAGGAGCGGAAATAGCGGATACAGAGCCAGGTCTTGATGTAGTCCTCGGAAATGAGCATCAAAGCGTAGACCACCGGGAAGGGCAGGTGGAACACATAGGCCGCCAGGAAAGTCACCGGAACGGACAGGAACCACAGGCAGCCCATGTCATACTTCACGCCGGTGACCGTGTCGCCCCCGGCCCGGTAGATGCCCACGATGGCAATGTAGGGGATGTTCCGGATGGTCATGTGGGCGGAGTAAATGATGAGGATGTAAATGGCGCTGGTGTAGGTGATCTCCGACAGGGCCCCGCCGGTGTTGAACAGATGGATGAGGGGCTCCCGGACAGCAATGAGGATCAGGCCCAGGATGCCGGAGGCGGCAGGCTCTGCCACCATGAACCGGCGGGACTGCTCCACCCCCTGGTGGATGTTGCCGGCTCCCACGGAGTTGCCCACCATGATGGCGCAGGCCGAGCACAGGCCGATGAGCAGGGAGAAGGCGATGTTTTCAAAGGTGCGGACGATGGTCACCGCCGCATAGTACTCATAGCCCAGGTTGGAGTAGATGAGGTTCAGGGCCACGGTGCCCATGCCCCAGGCCACCTCGTTGATGACCACCGGGTTGGCCTTTTGGAAGTACTCCGTGAGCATCCCCTTGTTGAAGTCGAAGAACTCCCGGATGGGGCCGATGAGGATATTTTTCTGCCAGACGGACACCGCCGCCACGAACAAGAGACCCACCCAGGCGGAGATGGCGGTGGCCCAGGCGGCACCGGCGATCCCCATAGCAGGCAGTCCAAACTTGCCAAAGATCATGGCGTAGTCCAGGCCGATGTTCAGAACGGTGGTCAGGCAGGCCGTGACCATGGGGAGCTTCACCCGTCCCGTGGACCGGAGGAGAGCGCCGATCATACTCACCGCCATCTGGGCCACATAGGACCAGCCGGCGATCCGCAGGTAGGCGGCTCCCTCCGCCACCACCTCGGGGGTGCGGTTGAAGAGGGACATGGCCCACGCCGGGGCCCCCACACAGATGGCAGTAAAAATCAGGGAGAGGACCATCACCAGGGACATGGCGATGCCGAAGATCCGGTGGATGCCCTTGACATCCTTCACCCCCCAGTACTGGGCGTAGAAGAGGGTGGCACCGGAGCAGAAGCCAAACTGGCAGATGTTCAGCAGCCAGGCCCACTGGGTGGCCATGCCGATGGCCGACAGGGGGACATCCCCCAGCTGGCCCACCATGAGGGTGTCCACCAGAGCAAAGGAACTGATGAGCAGGTTTTGGATGGCCACAGGCAGGGCCAGCCGCATGGCCATGGACCAGAAGACCGGGTCCCGCCAGCGGGGTTTGGGAAGCGCCACGGGGGACCCTCCTCTCTCGTTGGATTTCTTAACATTTTATTTTACCACGTTGGTTCTTTGAGAGCAAGACGGAAGGCCTTTTTTCTCCTCCTGCATCACCCCACAAAAAGAGTTTCAAATAAGGGGTTGACAAATCAGGAAGGGCATGGTAAACTTCCAATCAGTTAGCCACGGCTAACATGCATAAACCCCTTGTCTTTGAACAGAATAGAACCATCCGGCGTCCTGCGGGACGCTTCCCTTTGCCTCAACAGTTAGCATAAGCTAACACAAAAAAGGAGAGTTCCCATGAGTGTCGTCATCCTGGGCGGAAACGAGTGTATGGTCCGCCAGTATAAAGATCTGTGCAAGGAATACCAGTGCTCCGCCAAGGTCATTTCCAAGATGACCGGCACCCTGAAGAACCGCCTGGGGAGCCCCGATCTGCTGGTGATGTTCACCGATACCATCTCTCACAAGATGGTCAAGTGCGCCCTCAGCGAGATCAAGGGTCAGAACCCCGCCATCGCCCGGTCCAAATCCAGCTCCATGGCCGCTCTCCGGAACATTCTGGAGACCCACGCCGGCTGAGGGCACGCCTATGTCAGCTGAGTATATCATCCGCCACGGAGCCCCTACCCTGGCAGGAATCAAAACCGGGAACCTCTTCCCCTGTTCCTTTCATGACCGGAAAGACTTCCAGGATGACCTGCGCCGGATGAACCAGGTGCTGGTCCCAAGGGGCCTTCGCCTGATCCCCCTGCGGATGGAGGAAGGGAAAGCTCTCCTCTATCTCTTCCGCCCGGCCAGCCTGGACCGGGACCTGGCCGACGAGACCGCCCGGGACCTGCTGCGGCAGGCGGGCTATGCCGACCTCCGCCAGCGGCCCTGCCTGCGGGAACTGTCCCGACGGCTGAAGGAACACAACGAGTTTCCCCATGAGATCGGCCTCTTTCTGAGCTATCCGCCGGAAGATGTCCGGGGCTTTATCTGCCACCAGGGCAAATGCAGCAAATGCACCGGCTGCTGGAAGGTCTACGGGGACGAGGCGGCCGCCAAAGATCGGTTCGCCGCCTATAAAGCCTGCACCGCCAGCCTCTGCCAGCGCCACGCCCACGGCGACAGCCTGGAACACCTGACGGTACCCACCCCATCGTAACTCCATACCTGAACGGCTGCCCCGTTCAGCTCCTCTCTTTTCGCCCGCCGTCTCTCCGGCGGCGGGCACCTCTCTTAACGATTATTTTTCTTGGCTTGGAAAGCGCCCTCTTCGGAGGGCGCTTTCCTTTTTTTGTGCCTCGCAGAGTTCGCTGTCCGCTCATTGTAGGGGCGATTCACGAATCGCCCGCAGGCCCCCTCCCAGAGGGGGCTGTCAGCGAAGCTGACTGGGGGAGTTCAACTCCCTCCGGCCTCGCTTCGCGAGTCCACCTCCCTCGGAGAGGGAGGCTAAAAAAGGAGCGAGGAAACTTCCTCGCTCCTTTTATTTGGCTTAAAGATCCTGGTACTTCTTGTTCCCCTTCAGGGCCTTCATGCGGATCTCATGGTTCAGGATGCGCTTGCGCAGGCGTAGGTTCTGGGGGGTGACCTCCAGCAGCTCGTCGTCGGCCAGGAACTCCAGGCACTGCTCCAGAGACATCTGGCGGGGGGGGATCAGGCGCAGGGCCTCGTCAGAGCCGGAGGCACGCATATTGGTCAGCTGCTTCTTGCGGCAGACATTCACGGTGATGTCCTCGGCCTTGGGGCACTCGCCCACCACCATGCCGCCATAGACGGGGGTGCCGGGGGTGATGAACATGGCACCGCGGTCCTGGGCGCCGAAGATGCCGTAGGCCACAGCGTCGCCGGTCTCGAAGGCG
>JAFVUT010000008.1 GCA_017502545.1 Ruminiclostridium sp. | reverse complement strand
TGGAGGTGGTATCCCTCTCCGGCTCGGAAGACCTGGTCCTGAACAGTGAAAAATATGAAGAATCTCGGTCCAATCTGCCGGAGTCCACCCTGTAATATGTCATCGACGGTGGATGTCATGCCGGATTCGGCAGCTACGGAGCCCAGAAGGGGGACGGGACCCCTGCTATCTCCACCGCAGAACAGATCCAGATCACGGTGGCACAGTGTCTGGCCGCTATCCAATAAAGGAGGATCCCCATGAAAATACTCGTTCTCAACGGAAGTCCCAAAGGCAAATACAGCATTACCCTGCAGACCATCCGCTATCTCCAGGCCAGATTCCCCGAACACTCCTTCGGGGTCATCCATGCCGCCCAGAAGATACGGGCTCTGGAAAAGGACCTCTCCCCTGTTCTGGAACGGATCGCCCAGGCCGACCTGATCATGTTTTCTTACCCCATCTACACCTTCCTGGCTCCCAGCCAGCTCCATAAGCTCATCCGCCTCATGAAGGAGAGCGGTGCGGACTTCTCCGGGAAGTATGTCACCCAGCTGACCACCTCCAAGCACTTCTACGACATGACGGCCCATCGGTATATCCACGAAAACTGCCAGGATATGCGGATGAAGGTCATAAACGGACTCTCTGCCGACATGGATGACCTCCTCAGCGAAAAGGGCCAGAAGGAAGCCGAGGACTTCCTTCGCTATGTCTGCTGGTCTGTGGAGCATGACCAGTACGAGCCCTTCTCCTCTCCCCTTCTCCCTGCTGCCGCTCAGACTGCCTCTGTTCCTGACCAGCTTCCCAAGGAAAAGGACGGGGATGTGGTCATTGTGTCCGACCTGGGGGAAGAAGACCACCAGCTCCAGGCCATGATCCGCCGGTTCCAGGCGGTCTGCCCTCACAGGACCCGGGTCATCAATCTACGGGAGTTCCCCTTCCAGGGAGGCTGTCTGGGCTGTATGCAGTGTGGGGCCACCGGCAAGTGTGTGTACAAGGATGGTTTTGAGGACTTCCTCCGGGGGGATATCCAGTCTGCTCAGGCCACCGTCTATGCCTTCTCCATCCAGGATCACTCCATGGGCCATCTGTTCAAATGCTACGATGACCGACAGTTCTGCAACGGCCACCGGACTGTCACCATGGGCCGACCCGTGGGCTATCTGGTGAGCGGTCCCTACAGCCGGGAGCAGAACCTGAAGACCGTCATCGAGGCCCGTGCCCAGGTGGGCGGGAACTTCCTGGCCGGTGTAGCCACCAACGAGCAGGACACCGACGGGGCCATCGACCGGATGGCCGCTCGCCTGTCCTATGGTCTGGAGCACCACTATGCCCCGCCTTCCAACTTCTACGGGGTGGGCGGCATGAAGATCTTCCGCGACCTCATCTGGCTCATGCAGGGCTTCATGAAGGCCGACCATAAGTTCTATAAGGCCCATGGCCAGTACGACTTCCCCCAGAGGAAGCTGGGCACCATGCTGGCCATGTACCTGGTGGGTGGCCTGATGTCCTCTCCCGCTATGAAAGGCAAAGGAGCCAAGCAGATGCGGGAGGGTATGCTGGCCCCCTATCAAAAGGTCCTTGCCAAGGCACAGAGGGAGAAGCAGTAAGGTCCGAGCCATCCACGGGGGTGAAACTGAGGATGACACATAAGTGGTTGAAAAGAATGATCATTGCCCTTGTCGTGATCGCAGTTGTGCTCTGTCTGAACGTCTTGGTCCAGCAAAAGTTCATCCGTACTTACACCTATACGGAACTTGAATACAGAGGGTATTCTGCCCAGGACGTTTGTGAGATCACGGTCAAACACTCGTATTTGAATCGGCTCCTCAGCTATAACGAGTGGAGGATCGCCGTGGAATTTGAAGAAGAACCTGATATTCTCTTTTGGTTTACCTATCGAGATGATCAGATCGTGTTTCAGGGCGTAAGCTCCGAGCCTATGCTGGATAAAGAGTCTGTCCTTGACTATTCCAAACGGTTCAGAAACGGAACCCTGTTGGACGAGTGAAAGTAAGCCGCCGTATCGTTCTGTGATACGGCGGCTATATTTATGATCCCTGTACGATTTTGAATATGTATTCCACGTTTCCATAGGAGCTGCACAGAACTTGCTTCTCCCAGACTGCCCGGACGGTCACAATAGCGGGAGCATCTTCCTCCGGCATCTGGAACCCCAGATCGTTTTCCTGGGCCTCTGTCATCTCAGCCTCCATGCCGTCGTTCCAGACCGCCTCTTTCCAATAGGAAACCATGTAGGAATCCGGAGGGATATCCCATTCCAAAGCAATGACTGCGTCCTGAGGGATGGAAAGAGCCGGGTAATCGTCCGGGTAGTCCAAAGGAAACACCGCACTTGCCTCCTGGCCCATCCAATTTCCGAGGCCCTGCTTCACGTTCCAGCTGTGCGCCCCTGTGTTTGCTTGGATGATGCCTCCCACTGTGAGGGACGGCAGTTCTGCGGTTTTCGCAGAAGAACAGGCCGACAACCCCGTCCCGATCATACAGAACAGCACCAAAACAGAAAATAATCGTTTCACAGAATGCCCTCCATTCACTTTTTTCTATGATATCAGACGCAGGAAAGGAAATAAAGTTCCCGTTTTCTTTGAAATATTTTTTATTTTCTTGAAAAAACAGATGCAATCACCCACAAGATATGGTATACTACGCTAAAGTACTTGAATATGATTTCAGGAGGTCTCAGCTCTATGAAATGTCCGTTTTGCGCCACCCTCGACAGTAAGGTCGTCGATTCCCGCCCCGCCAACGATGGGACCAGTATCCGTCGCCGCCGTGAGTGCCTCAAGTGCCACAACCGCTTTACCACCTATGAGACGGTGGAAGTTCTGCCCATGATCGTCATCAAGAAGAACGGCAGCCGTCAGGCCTTTGATCGGAACAAGCTCCTCAACAGTATGCTCAAGGCTTGCGAGAAACGCTCCGTTTCTCTGTCCCTGCTGGAAAAGATCGCCGATGACATTGAGAAGGAACTGCAGAACGAACTGGGCGGCGAGGTCAACAGCAAGCAGATCGGTGAAATGGTCATGGATCGCCTGAAGGATGTGGACGAAGTTGCATACGTCCGCTTTGCCTCTGTCTACCGCCAGTTTAAGGACATCAATACCTTCATGGACGAGCTGAACAAGCTCCTCGACAAGAAAAAATAATACATTTTTGCTCCGCTGTCAGCAATGGCAGCGGAGTTTTCATATCAGGTTTTCAGCCGAGAACGTTTCCAGCTTGCAGATCCCCTCCATAAGACCCTGTATCCTTGCGTTCATGGCGCAGTAGGTGCTGACATTTTGGCTTTTGGCGTATTCCATGGACTCCTCCAGCAGGATGGTGATCTCATCCACATCCCGGTGGCTTTGGACAAAGTGCAGATAAGAAATGTTGTCCTTCCAGTCATGGCTCACCCGGCGGGTCAGTTCCTCTGCCTGTTCCCACGCCCCGGACTTGGCAGCCAGTACAGCCATGTCCAGAGTGTCCTGTT
>JAFVUT010000001.1 GCA_017502545.1 Ruminiclostridium sp. | reverse complement strand
GGGCACCGGTGCCGTAGTTGAGCACCCGGTTCACCCGGCTGACCGTTGCAGAGCTTGCACCGGTCTCGTTGAGGATGGTGGTATAGACCTTGCCGTCGTGGAGCATTTTGGCCACGTCAAAACGCTGCTCCATGGCCCGCAGTTCGGTAACGGCACAGATGTCTTCGAAAAAGCGGATGCACTCCTCCACGGACCCGATCCGGGCGATATGCTCGTACAGGTCGTTGCTCCGCTCCTTTTTGCTGGCTCTGGGCATGATGGTCGCTCCTTTCCTTCAGGCCCTGGGACCTTGAAATAACAAAATACCTCGTAGCGTTTCGCCGCCCCAGCGGCGAAATAAAAAATCTGGGTGTACAGATTTCCTAAGCCTCCCCTGTGCAAGGGGAGGTGGCTCGCCGCAGGCGAGACGGAAGGGTTGTCTCGAAAAGCGTTGCGAATTCGCATTCACTTGCAGTAGAATGCAAAGGTTTTTCCGCACAATCCCTCAGTCAGCCTGACGGCTGCCAGCTCCCTTTACACAAGGGAGCCTGAGGTTGTACCACTCTTTGAAAAATCGTTTCGCCAGGCAGGTTACCCTCTGTTCTGCTGTGCGACCAGCTGATCGGCGCCATAACGCTTGCGCAGAACAGGCTTTTCGATCTTGCCGGTGGCGTTGCGGGGGATCTCTGCGAAGATGATCTGCTTGGGACGCTTGTAGCGGGGCAGATCCATGCAGAAGTCGTTGATCTCTTCCTCGGTGCAGGTCATGCCGTCTTTGATCTCGATGACGGCACCGCAGATCTCGCCCAGACGGCAGTCAGGCAGACCGATGACGGCCACGTCCTTGATCTTGCTGTGGGCACGGAGGAAGTCCTCGATCTGGACGGGGTAGATGTTCTCACCACCGGAGATGACCACGTCCTTCTTACGGTCCACCAGGAAGATGAAGCCGTCCTCGTCCTGCATGGCCATGTCGCCGGTGTACAGCCAGCCGTTCTTCAGAACTTCGGCGGTGGCTTCGGGGTTATTGTAGTAGCAGGTCATAACGCCAGGGCCCTTGACACAGAGCTCACCCACATCACCCTGCTCCACCACGTTGTCGTGCTCGTCCACGATCTTGATCTCCCAGCGGTAGCCGGGGACACCAATGGCACCCACCTTGTGGATGTTGTCCATACCCAGATGGACACAGCCGGGGCCGGTGGACTCGGACAGACCGTAGTTGGTGTCGTACTGGTGGGTGGGGAAGTATTCTCTCCAGCGGCGGATCAGGGAGGGAGGCACGGGCTGTGCGCCGATGTGCATGAGCTTCCACTGATCCAGGCTGTAGTCAGCCAGTTTCACGTCCCCACGGTCCAGCTGGTCCAGGATCTCCTGGGCCCAGGGCACCAGCAGCCAGACCAGGGTGCAGCCCTCATCGGAGACGGCCTTCAGGATGATGTCGGGGGTGGTGCCCTTCAGCAGGACAGCCTTGCTGCCTGCATAGAGGCTGCCCATCCAGTGGAACTTGGCACCGGTGTGGTACAGGGGCGGGATACACAGGAAGTTGTCGTCCCGGCCGATGCGGTGGTGCTTGGCCTCCATCTCGGCGGCCTGGGTCATGCTCAGATGCTTATGTAAAATGGCCTTGGGGAAACCAGTGGTGCCGGAGGAGAAGTAGATGGCGCCGTCGTCGTCATCGGTGATGAGGACCTGGGGAGGAGCGGAGGAGCAGTCGGCAGACAGCTCCCGGTAGCTCTCGGCAAAGGTGGGGCAGTTGTCGCCCACGTAGATGAGCAGACGGCCCTTGCTGAGCTTGTGCTCGATGCTCTCGATACGGCCGATGAACTCAGGACCGAAGACCAGCACCTGGACCTCTGCCAGGTCGGCGCAGTACTGGATCTCTTCGGCAGAGTACCGGAAGTTGAAGGGCACGGCGATGGCACCGGTCTTCAGGATACCGAAGTAGATGGGGAGCCACTCCAGGCAGTTGTACATGAGGATGGCCACCTTGTCCCCCTTCTTCACCCCACGGGAGATGAGCATATTGGCAAAACGGTTTGCCTTCTCGTTGAACACGTTCCAGGTGATCTCGCGGCGATAGGGCTGGTTGCCGCCGGTGGGCTGGATCAGGTCGTATTCCTTCCAGGTCATCCGGCGGTTCTCGGGGATCTCGGGGTTGAGCTCCACCAGGGCAACCTCGTTGCCGTAGAGCTTCACATTACGTTCCAGAAAATCAATGACGGGCATATCGCACAGTCCTCTCTTTCAAGGGTTTCTTGGTTTCTTTTCTATAGCCGAACTTTACAGCTTTAAATATCAAGCACAACACATTCACTTTAACACATCGAAGGTGTAAAGTCAAGAACAATCCGTCTTTTCGGCAGAAAGCCTGCCCCGGTTTCCCGGGGCAGGACGCATTGTTACAGGGAAGCTTTCAGGCTGTCCAGCAGGGCTTCGCTCTCCACTGCCAGCTCCTTCAGGGCCCCCTCCCGGAAGGGAGACTTGAGACCGGCCTCCACCAGCAGGTCGGTAAAGACCTTCTCACCGCCCTGGCTCAAGAGGCGGACGTACCGTTGGAAGGCATCGTTGTAGTCCTTTCGGGAGGCCAGCAGGAACTGGAGGGCAGCCGTCTGGGCCAGGCAGTAGTCGATATAGTAGAAGGGTGCCTCGTAGATGTGCATCTGGTACTGCCAGCGGGTACCCTCCTCCAGGTAGGGAACCCCATCGAAAGTGATATGGGGACGGAACTCGGCCTCCAGCTTCCGCCAGGCGGCCTTGCGCTCTTCGGGGGTCCAGTCAGGGTTCTCATAGACCTGACGCTGGAAGTCGTCCACGATGGTGCCGTAGGGGATAAAGGAGAGGGCATCCAGCAGGTGCATGAACTTATACCGCTCGGCATCCTCCCCGAAGAAGTTCTCCATATAGGGCCAGGCGAAGAACTCCATGCTCATGGAGTGGGTCTCGGCGGTCTCCATACCGCCCACGTTCAGCTCCACCACGAACTGGTTGTGGGAGGTGGAATAGTCGGCAAAGGCGTGGCCGGCCTCGTGGGTGACCACGTCCACGTCCCCGGAGGTGCCGTTAAAGTTGGCCAGAATGAAAGGCTGGTGATAGGCCATGAAGCTGGTGCAGTAACCGCCTCCCCACTTGTTCTTGCGGGATTCCACGTCGAAGGCATCGGTCTCCAGCATGAAGTCGATGAATTCGCCGGTCTCCTTGCTCATGTCGTGGTACATGGCCTTGGCGGCGGCGAAGATCTCCTCCTTGCCGCCCTTGGGGGCGGGGTCTCCCTGGGGGAAGATCAGGTCGTAGTCATAGACCATCAGCTTGTCCACCCCCAGGTTCCCGGCCACCTCGGTACGCAGACGGGAGACGACGGGGACGATGTCCCGGCGGACGTTCTCACGGAACTGCTTCACCTCTTCGGGGCCGTAGCACAGGCGGCCCATCCGGTAGTAGCCCAGCTCCACGAAGTTCTCATACCCCATCTTCTTGGCCATCCGGTCACGGATATGGACCAGCTGGTCGAAAATGGTGTCCAGCTCCTCACTGTGGGCCTGAAGGGTCTTGCCCAGGACCTCATAGGCCTCCTTACGGGTGGCCCGGTCGGGAGACTTGGCATACTTCATGAGCATGGGGCGGGGCAGCTTTTCCCCGCGGAACTCGAACTCCATGGATGCCATCAGCTGGGAGTACTGGCTGACCACCTTGTTCTCCTCGATCATATCCTCGATGATCTCATGAGACATGGACTTGAGCTCCACCTCGTAGGACCGGAAGACCAGGGGGATGATCTGGCCGCTCTCCTCCAGCTCTTTGCGGAAGGGGGTGGCCAGCATGGCCTTGGTGTACTCCAGCAGGTAGTTCTGGGCCTGAGGGCCCATCTCGTCATAGTAGTCCTTCTCCGCCAGATAGAACTCGTCGGCGGTGTTGATGCTGTAGCGCATATAGGACAGGGCCTGGGCGGTCTCCAGGCGGATATACAGGTCATTGCAGCGGTTGCGGGCGGCCATGACCTGGTCGGCAGAAGCGGCCTTCTTCACATCTTCGATGATGGTCTGGATCTCCTGGGCGAATTCTTCCAGGGTGAGCCGCTCATACTTTAATTCAGATACTTTCATAGTCAATTCCTTTCCGTAAGGATTCAAAAGGGCAGGTCCCGAAGGGCGATCCGGTCATGGAGAGTCTCAGCCATTTTCACGGAACGGATGATGGCCTCCTCCACAGCCCGGGCTGCCATGCTGCCCACGGCATCGGGGTCAGCCGGGACATTCCCCCGGCACATGGCGAACATGGCATCCCCATCGAAGGTGGCGTTGGCAGGCCGGACTGCCCGGGCAATGCCGTTCTGGGCCACAGCCGCCAGCTTGTTTGCCTGGGCCTTGTTCAGGGCGGCGTTGGTGATGACACAGCCGATGACGGTGTTCTCCCCCACGAACTTGCCGCTGAAGATGTCCTTCTGGCGGCGGCCGTTGGCAATGAGCCAGTCCTCGCTGCCGGCAAAGCCGGTGTCGTCGTCATTCCGGGACCCGGCGATGATCCTGCCGTTGTCCAGCACGTCGCCCATGGCGTTGCAGGCCACGACGGCCCCCACCATCAGGTCGCCCTGGCGGTAGGCGCAGGCACCGATGCCCCCTTTCATGGCAAACTGAGGGCCCCGGATCTTGCCCACGGTGCAGCCGGTCCCAGCCCCGTGGTTGCCCTCCAGGAAGGGACCGCCTTTCAGGGCCTTCTCGCAGGCGGCGTAGCCCATAGCCCCATCAGGACGGACATCCATACGGCCGAACTTCAGGTCAAAGAGGACGGCAGCGCAGACGTTGGGCACCACCGTGACCATCACGTCCCGGCCAATGCCCACCTCCTCCAGCTTTTTGCCCACGCCCCCAGCGGCATCCAGACCAAAGGCAGAGCCGCCGGTGAGGACCACGCTGTGGACATGCTCCCGGTTGCAGGTGGGGTCCAGGGCATCGGTGTCCCGGGTACCGGGGGAACCGCCCCGGACATCCACGCCGGTGACCGCCCCCTCAGGACAGAGGATGACGCTGCAGCCCGTGCCAGCCTCCAGATCCTCCACCTGGCCCATGGAGAAGCCGGGGATCTCATGTATCGCTATCTTTTCCATTCCTGGTCCCCTCCACTCTCGTCTGAGAACGATTTTTGCATATCTGCGGACAGAACAACCGTCCTGCCCGCAGTTTGGATTCTTTGTTATTCGTTTTCGCCTCCACGGCGGACCAGTTCCTCTGCCACGGTGTACAGAACACCTGCACCCACGGTAAGGATCAGGTCGCCGGGGCTGGCCAGGTCGTACAGCCAGTCAGTGAGAACTTCCAGAGAGGGGGCTGCCTTGGCACCGGGGACCACCTTGGCCAGGTCCTCGGAGGAGATGCCCACCTCGTTCTTCTCTCTGGCGGCAAAGATCTCTGCCAGGAATACCTTGTCGGCCCCCTGGAGGACCTGGGCAAACTCGTCAAAGAGGGCGTGGGTCCGGGTGTAGGTATGGGGCTGGAAGGCGCAGACCACCCGCTTGTAGCCCAGGCTGGAGGCCATGTTCAGCAGAGCCTTCAGTTCGCTGGGGTGGTGGGCGTAGTCATCGTAGACCTTGGCCCCCTTCACGGTGCCCTTGTACTCAAACCGTCTGCCGGCCCCGTGGTAGCTGTACAGCCCCCGGGCGATGGCCTCACCGGAGACACCCAGGACCAGAGCGGAAGCCGCGGCGGCGATGGCGTTCTGGACGTTGTGCATACCGGGGACCTGGAGGGTGATGTGGGCAGAGGGCTTGCCGTTCCACAGGATATCAAAGGTGGGGAAGCCGTGGTCCCAGGTCAGGTTGGCCGCGTGGAAGTCACCCTTCTCCACGCCGAAGGTCAGAACGTTGTCCTTGCCCTCCAGGGCCTTCATGGTGTTCTCGTCCTCGCAGTTGGCCAGGACAGCACCGGTGGGAGGCACCAGGTCGGCAAACTTGCGGAAGGAGTTCTCCACATCCTCCAGGTCTTCGAAGAAGTCCAGGTGGTCGGCCTCGATGTTCAGGATGACCGCCACGGTGGGATAGAAGGACAAGAAGGAGTTGCAGTACTCGCAGGACTCCAGGATGATGGTGTCCCCCTTGCCCACACGATGGCCGGTACCCAGCAGGGGCAGGGTGCCGCCGATCATGACGGTGGGGTCGATGCTGGCCGCCATGGCGATGTGGGTGCACATGGAGGTGGTGGAAGTCTTGCCGTGGGTGCCGGAGATGCAGACGGCATTCTCATACCGGCGCATGATGGAGCCCCAGGCCTCGGCCCGTTCAAAGACGGGGATGCCCTTGGCTCGGGCGGCGGCGATCTCCGGGTTGGAATCGTGGACGGCGGCGGTGCGGACCACCAGGTCGGCCCCCTCCACGCTCTCGGGCAGGTGGCCGATGACCACGGGAATCCCCAGGCCGCGCAGGCGCTCCACCGTCTCGCTCTCCTTCATGTCGGAGCCGGTGATGTGGATGCCCTCTCCCTTCAGGACCTCTGCCAGGGGGGACATGGACACGCCGCCGATGCCCACCAGGTGGGCCCGGTTGCCGGGGATGAGATAATCATGGATTCGATCTATTGCCATTGGGTTTACACACCCTTTCGATTCAGCTATAATAACAGGTACAGAAACCAATGTGATCTGTACACACTTCAGCAATTCTATATTATAATATAGATATACTACCATTGGCAAGGGTTTCCGGTCTTCTTTTCCCGGAAACTGAAAGAAAGGCTGACCCATGAAACTCTACGGCGGAACGAAATGCCCCACCCTGGACTTCCTGGAACGGGTGCTGCAAACAGAATACGGCATCTCTCCCCTGCCGGAGGTTGCTCGGACCGAGCTGGGCAAGCCCTGGTTCCCTGCCCTGCCCGAAATTCAGTTCAGCATCAGCCACAGCAAGGCCCTCATCCTGTGCGCCCTGTCTGACCGGCCTGTGGGGGTGGACATCGAGGACATCCGGCCCCGGCGGGATCATCTGCCCCAGTATGCCCTGACCGAAGAGGAATTCAAGACCTATCAGGCCCTGGGGGGCGATTGGCCGGCCTTCTATGGCCTGTGGACCAGAAAAGAGGCCTGGTGCAAGTACACCGGCCAGGGCCTGAGACCCCTGTGGGGTCAGACACCCCCGGAGGACCTTCACTACGGGGCCTACACCGGGGATGGCTGGCGGGCGGCGGTCTGCGGAGAGGAAGAAGCCCCATCCCAGATCATCTGGCTGGAAGGAGGTCCCAAATGACGCTCCCCCCATCATTCTATGACCGGGACACCTGCCAGGTGGCCCGGGACCTCTTGGGCAAGTACCTGGTCCGGGTGCAGGACGGGATCCCTCTGGTCCTGCGGATCACCGAGACCGAAGCCTACATCGGTCGGTGTGACAAGGCCTGTCATGCCTACAACTACCGGCGGACCCAGCGGACCGAGACCCTCTTTGCCCCGCCGGGCACGGCCTACATTTACCTCATCTACGGAATGCACCACTGCCTGAACTTTGTGACGGAACGGTCGGGGGAACCCGCCGCCGTCCTCATTCGGGGCGGACAGGTCCGGGGCGGGCTGGACTTCATCAGCCGGAACCGCTTCGGGAAGGGTCCCCAGGAACTGTCGGCCTATCAGAAAAAGAACTTTTTGAACGGCCCGGGAAAGCTGTGCAAGGCCCTGGCCCTCACCCGGGAGGAGAACGGGATGTCCCTGCTGGGGGACGAGCTCTTTGTGTGCGACCGCCTGGAGGATGTGGGCCTGACCACCCCGGAAGAGGACCGGAAACCGTTGGAGATCACCGCCACCAAGCGCATCGGCATCGATTATGCGGAGGAGGCGGTGGATTTCCTCTGGCGGTATGTAATTCCATATTAAAAAAGAAGGAACCGAGTTCGGTTCCTTCTTTTTTATTGCTTGGTGATGAACTGGGAAGCCGCTTTGAGCATCATGCGCTTGGTGCCCACGTTGTCGAAGGCCACCTCCAGGAGGGCGTCTCCCCCCATGGGCTGGATGGACAGGATCATACCGGCGCCGAAGGCGGTATGGCGGATCATATCCCCCTTGCGCAGCTGAGGCAGAGGAGCCGACTTAGGCGCAGGCTTCCGGTAGGTGCCGGACACGCTGGTGCCGCTGGGCCGGGGCTTGCTGTTGGCCTCGGGACGGCGGGGCTGGACAGGGATCTGGGAATAGACGGTCTCCCCGCCCCAGGTGTCCTCCCGGAAGTACTCCTGCCGCTGCTGACGCTGACGGCCGCTGTGTTGGACCAGTTGGTCCGGGATCTCCTTCACGAACCGGGAGGGAAGATTGGCCGAGGTCCGGCCAAAGAGCATCCGCTGGGAGGCACAGGTCAGGTAGAGGCGCTCCTTGGCATGGGTCAGGGCCACGTAGCACAGGCGGCGTTCCTCCTCCAGCTCCTCCTCTTCGCCGATGGAGCGGAAGCCGGGGAAGACCCCTTCCTCCATGCCCACGGTGAAGACCACCGGGAACTCCAGGCCCTTGGCAGCGTGCATGGTCATGAGGGTGACGCAGTTGTCCCCCTCCTCCATGCTGTCTAGGTCGGTGTACAGGGCCACCTCGTCCAGGAACCCACCCAGGGTGGG
>JAFVUT010000007.1 GCA_017502545.1 Ruminiclostridium sp. | reverse complement strand
TGGCCATCATCATGATCACCCACGACCTGGGCGTTGTGGCCCAGCTGTGTGACGAGGTCATCGTCATGTATGCCGGCGGCATCTGCGAGCAGGGCACCGCCGACGAGATCTTCTACAACCCCCGCCACGAGTACACCAAGGGCCTGCTGAAGTCCATCCCCAGCACCACCTCCGCAGGCACCCGTCTGGAGCCCATCAGCGGCACCCCCATCGACCTGCTGAACATGCCTGCGGGCTGTCCCTTCGCCCCCCGCTGTGACGCAGCCATGAAGATCTGCCTCACCCAGCGGGCAGAGCGCATGGTCATCAACGACGACCACATGGCCACCTGCTGGATGAACGTCAAGAAGGGCATCGAGGACGGCACCATCGTCCTGGAGGAGCCCAAGGAAGGCGGTGAAGCCCAGTGAGCGAGAACCTGAACAAGAATCAGCCCCTCATCGAGGTCAAGAACCTGAAAGAGTACTTTGACATCTCCGTGGGCCCCATGAAGACCAAGCCCCTGAAGGCTGTGGACGACGTCTCCTTCACCATCAACAAGGGTGAGACCCTGGGCCTGGTTGGCGAGTCCGGCTGCGGCAAGACCACCGTGGGCCGCACCATCCTGCACCTGTACAAGCCCACCGGCGGTGAGGTCTGGTACAACGGCAAGCAGATCAAGACCAAGCAGGACATCCAGGAGTTCCGCAAGAAGGCCACCATGGTCTTCCAGGACCCCTATTCCTCCCTGAACCCCCGCATGACCGTGGCCGACATCATCGGCGAGCCCCTGGACGTACACAAGATGTACAAGACCAAGGAGGAGCGCCGGGAGCGGATCCTGGAGCTCATGAGCCACGTGGGCCTGAACTCCGAGCACGCCGCCCGCTACGCCCATGAGTTCTCCGGCGGTCAGCGCCAGCGCATCGGCATCGCCCGTGCCCTGGCTGTGAACCCCGATTTCATCGTCTGTGACGAGCCCGTCTCTGCCCTGGATGTCTCCATCCAGGCCCAGGTCATCAATATGTTTGATGACCTGCAGAAGAAGCTGGGCCTGACCTATCTCTTCATCGCCCACGACCTGCTGGTGGTCCGTCACATCTCTGACCGCATCGCCGTCATGTATCTGGGCAAGATGGTGGAGCTGGCCCCGGCAGACCAAATCTACGACCGTCCCCTGCACCCCTACTCCAAGTCCCTGCTGTCTGCCGTGCCCATCCCCGATCCCAAGATCGCCCGGGCCAACCAGCGCATCGTCCTCTCGGGCGATATCCCCAGCCCCCTGAACGCTCCCTCCGGATGCCCCTTCCGCACCCGCTGCGCCTACGCCAGCGAGCAGTGCGCCGCCACCATGCCCCCCTTCCGTGAGGTGGAGCCCGGCCGCTTCGTGGCCTGCCACCGGGTAGAGGAGATCAACGACCTGAAGGGCTGATCTCCGCCCCCAATCTCGGTTCGGAATGTGCCCGGTCCAATGGAGGACGGACCGGCACATCTTGAACATAAAAAATTCATTACTGAAAGGAAAGAAGATCATGAAAAGACTCTTAGCTCTCATGCTGGCTCTGGTTATGGCTCTCACCCTGTGCGCTTGCGGCGGCGGCGAGACCTCTGAACCCTCCGGCGACGAAACCGCAGCAGTCAACGAGATCGCTGTCTGTCTGGCTTCCGAGCCCGACACCATCGACCCCGCTCTGAACTCCGCTGTTGACGGTGCTACCATGATCAGCCACCTGTTCTCCGGCCTGGCCAAGTGGGCCCAGGACGAGTCCGGCAAGCTGGTCATCGTGGCTGACTGCGCAGAAGAGCTGGTGGAAGGCGTCGTCAACGAGGACGGCACCGTCACCTACACCTACACCCTGAAGGAAGGCCTGGTCTGGTCCGACGGCGAGCCTCTGACCGCTGCTGACTTCGCCTTCGCATGGCAGCGCGCTGCTTCCGTGGAGCTGGCTGCTGACTACGGCTATATGTTCGAAGTCGTGGACGGCTACGCTGACATCTGGGCAGAGACTCCTCCCGCTGACGCTCAGCTGAACGTCACCGCTATCGACGACCGCACCCTGGAAGTCACCCTGTCCAACTCCATCGCTTACTGGAACGAGCTGCTGGCATTCCCCACCTACTTCCCCGTCCGTGAGGATGTTGTCGCTGACGAAGGCTGGGCAACCGATCCCGCTACCTATGTCTGCAACGGCCCCTACACCATCACCTCCTGGGATCACAACTCCGTCATCGTGACCGAGAAGAACCCCAACTACCACGATGCTGATTCCGTCACCATGGACAAGGTCTCCTACTTCCTGTCCGACGACGAGAACAACATGCTGACCAACTTCAAGAACGGCGACTGGCAGCTGATCGACAACGTTCCTGTCAACGAGATCCCCGCTCTGAAGGCTGACTATCCCGACGAGTTCGTCATTGAAGGCCAGATCGGCACCTACTATGTCTGCTGGAACATCAATGAAGACATCCTGCCCGAGTCCTCCACTCTGACCGGCGCTGAAGCCGAGACCGCAAAGGCTGAGATCCGCAACGCCATCGCTCTGCTGTTCGACCGCAACTACATCTGCGAGCAGATCGCACAGGGCGGCCAGGTCGCTGCTTCCTCCTTCGTGCCCATGGGCATGACCGACTTCGACGGCTCCGAGTTCTACAAGAACGCAGGTTCCAACAGCGAGTTCGCAGGCTACTACAACATCGTCACCGATGCTTACACCGAGAACTTCAACGCTGCTGTTGAGGTCCTGAAGCAGTACTACACCTATGACGAGGCATCCGGCAAGTTCACCGACTTCCCCGCTATGACCTACCTGTACAACACCGACGACAACCACAAGGCAATCGGCGAGTACCTGCAGGGTCAGCTGTCCTCCATCGGCATCACCATGCAGCTGGAGAACCAGGAGTGGAACACCTTCCTGAACTCCCGTAAGAACGGCGACTACTCCATCGCCCGTAACGGCTGGCTGGCTGACTACAACGATCCCATCTGCTTCCTGGATATGTGGACCTCCAACTCCGGCAACAACGACATCCAGTACGGCAAGGGCGATCACGCTTCCCTGGCAATGTACTCCATCGACCTGACTCCCTATGGCTCCGACCTGAAGGTCGAGAACGGCACCTGGGCTCAGACCTATGACGAGCTGATCAAGGTCATCAAGGCCACCACCGATCAGGAAGTCCGTTATCAGCTGATGCACTATGCTGAGGATATGCTGATGGCCAACGACTGCGTCTGCCCCCTGTACTTCTACACCGATCTGTACATGGTTGACGACTCCGTGGAAGGCTTCTTCTCCAACCCCCTGGGCTACAAGTACTTCATGAACGCTACCATCGCTGCTGAGTAATTTTTCCTCTCTGTGATCTCGGCTTCATAAAGCAAATGAAAGGACCTCCGGTTTTTCCGGAGGTCCTTCTTTTTGACTTGGAAAGGCTTGCCTTTCCAAGTACTTTTTGCAGCCCGCTGCGCGCATCCACTGGTTGCTTCAAGCAACCAGTGGAAACACTGGCGGCCTGAGAAGTGTTTTTGCCGACATACATGCTGCCGGCAAAAACCTATTGGATTCTTTTTCGCGGCAATGCCGCGAAACTCTGCTAGGCTCCCCCCTTGTCATCCCTTCCCGGGCGTGGTATGATGAAACAAATACACCTGTTTACTCGGAAAGGAGAATCCCCATGAAACAGTTCCTCTCCCTCATTCTTTGCCTGGGCCTCATTGGCCTGACGGCCGCCTGCGGGCAGACCGGCGAACCCGACCCCGAGGCCGTCCCCGCTCCCGAGATCGTGGACTCCGAGACCATCCGGAGCGACCCCTTCGCCGCCTATTTTGACCTGTCCGGCGTGAGCCAGGAGACCCTGGACGGCGCCATTCAGGATATCAACCAGGGGGATGCCGAGGTTCAGATCCTCCAGACCCTGGCAGACGGTCAGAACCTCTATGTGGCCTTTGATGTGAACTGGCCCCAGGACGCAGACCCTCTCTCCGAACCCATTGAGGCCACCCTGACGGCAGGAGATGCCATCAGCGGCGGCGAGATCATCAACGCACAGACCACAGACCACACCGGCTCCTACATCGCCTCTTTCTGGGGTGACTGCTCCTCCGGCCAGTCCCTGACCCTCTCTCTGGTCATCCTGGACCAGGAGTACACCTTCGCCTGGGAGGCTCAGAACATCTGCCAGGAAGTCACTGCCAACCTGGAGGACTCCGAGGGCACCGTAGTAGGCGAAGCCACCGTGACCCCATTCTCCCTCTGGTTCTCCATTGACGGCCCCTATGTCAGCGGCATCGCCCACGGGGACATCATTGAACTTCTGGACGAGACCGGCACCCCCCTGCCCGAGACCTGGTCCATCAGCGGGGATCCCTCCGCCGCCTTCCTGGAGTTCTTCGTGCCCATGGAGCTGGGCACCGTGAAAACCCTCCAGGTGGGGCCCTACACCGCCCACTTCTAAGGGGGTAAGCCAATGAAGCGACTTCTTCCCCTCCTCCTCTGCCTCTCTCTGCTGATGCTGGGGGGATGCAGTTCGGAGCCCGCGGCGCAGACTCCCGACCCGGCCTTTTCCATGATCCTGGATCTGGGTTATCTGCCCCAGGCCATTCTTGACACCTCGCTGAAAACGGTGGACCTGACCAGCACCGACGGGGAGGCCACCGCCCAGCTCACCCAGACCCTGGGGGATGCCATGAACCTCTACCTGGTGGGCTCCATCACCTTCCCCCAGGACCTGCCGGAGGATGTATCCTCCCCCCTTCCCAAGGAGGTCACCATATCCGGGAACGGCAATGTGCTGACCCATACCAACCGGCATGTGGGGGTAAGTCCGGCAGAGGGCAAAACCGACACCCTGGACTTCTTCCTCTACTTCGGCGTTGACCGGGAGGTCTTCCGGGGACAGGAGATCACCCTGGATATTCGGGACTGCCTGGGCTATGACTTTTCCTTCACCTGGCCGGTCACCAACGAAGGCCCCATCCGCTACGCTGATGTGAAGGATGCCGAAGGGAATATGGTGGGGACCCTGAACCTCTCCACCTATGCCCTGAACGTCACCCTCTGGGGGTCCCCCTTCGAGTCCGACAACGATTTTTGGAGGAACATCGCCATGCTGGACGGGAACGGTGGTCTGCTCAGCAACTCCAAGATGTCCCTCAGCGGCAGCAACTCCACCCTCAACCTTGGATTCTACCAGCCCAGGGACCCGGCCATCACAAAGACCGTGCAGATCGGGCCATATACGGCGGAGTTGGGGTGATGCCGCATGAAACAACGTGGTTCGTCAACCCACGTAAATGGGCCGATGTGGGCATCGGCCCCTACATAAGGTTTGTCATAAACGAAACGTAAATCGTAGGGGCGCATCACGATGCGCCCGCCACCCATAGGGTTCAACCCACGTTACGGGCGATTCGTGAATCGCCCCTACAACACGGAAGTCACACTTGACATAAAAAAACCTCGACCGGTCGGTCGAGGTTTTTTCTTGCTTAAATCTGTCCCGTGGTCAGCTGCCAGATGACACGGATGAAGAAGATGGTCAGGACCACCAAAATCAGGGGACGGGTGAACTTCACGCCCCCCTGGATGAAGGTTTTGGAGCCCAGGTAGTTGCCCAGGATGCCGAAAAGACCGGCCACCAGACCCAGGACCAGGACCACCTTCCCCTCCACGAGGAAGACTGCCAGTGCGGCCAGGTTGGTGGTGAGGTTGATGGCCTTGGTGACACCGTTTGCCTTGGTGAGTTCCATGTGGGCAAGGCCGGTCAGGGCCAGCAGCAGGAAGGTGCCGGTGCCCGGGCCGTAGAAGCCGTCGTAGCACCCAATGCCCAGGGCGGCCAGGGACCCGATCACCAGGGTCCTGCCGGGGCTCACCGGTTCCTTCTCCCCCTCCCCCAGGGCTTTCCCCCGAAGGACGTACAGAGCCACCAGGGGCAAAATCACCAGCATGAGCATGGTGAAGATCCGGGCATCGATCTTCAGGGCCAGCTTGGCTCCCAGGGAGGAACCCACAAAGGCAAAGACCACGCAGACCGCCGCCTGCTTCCAGGGAATGAAGCCCTTTTTGGCAAAGCGGACGGTGGTGAGGGTGGTGCCCATGGCCGAGCTGAGCTTATTGGTGGCGATGGACATATGGGGGGGCACCCCGGCAATGAGGTAGGCCGGCAGGGAGATGAGACCACCGCCGCCGGCCACCGCGTCCACGAATCCCCCCAGGAAGACCAGGGGGCACACGATGAGAAAATGCAGGAGCGTGAGTTCCATTTAGTTCAGGAAATCCTTCAGCTTCTTGGAGCGGCTGGGGTGACGGAGCTTGCGCAGAGCCTTGGCCTCGATCTGACGGATACGCTCACGGGTGACGTTGAACTCCTTGCCCACTTCCTCCAGGGTACGGGTGCGGCCGTCCTCGATGCCGAAGCGCAGCTTCAGGACCTTCTCCTCACGGGGGGTCAGGGTGGAGAGCACGTCCACCAGCTGCTCCTTCAGCAAGGTGAAGGAGGCAGCCTCGGAGGGCTCGGAGGCGTCCTCGTCGGGGATGAAGTCACCCAGGTGGGAGTCCTCCTCCTCGCCGATGGGGGTCTCCAGGCTGACGGGCTCCTGGGCGATCTTCAGGATCTCACGGACCTTGTCCACGGGCATATTCATCTCCTCGGAGATCTCCTCGGGGCTGGGGTCGTGGCCCAGCTCCTGGAGGAGCTGACGGGAGACACGGATGACCTTGTTGATGGTCTCCACCATGTGAACGGGGATACGGATGGTTCTGGCCTGGTCGGCAATGGCGCGGGTGATGGCCTGACGGATCCACCAGGTGGCATAGGTGGAGAACTTATAGCCCTTGGTGTAGTCGAACTTTTCCACGGCCTTGATGAGGCCCAGGTTACCCTCCTGGATCAGGTCCAGGAAGAGCATGCCGCGGCCCACGTAACGCTTGGCGATGGAGACCACCAGACGGAGGTTGGCCTCGGCCAGGCTCTGCTTGGCCCGCTCACCGGCCTTGATGAGCTGTTCCATCTCCTTGCGGGCCTCTTCGGGGAGCTCGACGCCCTCGGCCTCCATCTCCTCCAGCTGAGCCTTGGCCTCCTGGCCGGCCACCATGGTCTGGGCCAGAGCCACCTCCTGCTCGCTGGTGAGCAGGTCCACCTTGCCGATCTCCTTTAAGTACATACGGACGGGGTCGTCGATGCCGAAGGAGTCCACCAGGGTGTTGGGGTCCACGATCTCCTCCTCGGGGATCTCCTCGATCTCCTCCAGGGGGGGCATACCGTCGTCACCGGTCAGGTCGGGCAGATAGGCCTCCCCTGCGGTGTCCACGCCCATGTTCTCCAGGATGTCGTAGATCTTGTCCATCTGCTCGGAGTCCAGGGCCACCTCTTCCAGGGCTTCCATGATATCGCTGGCCACCAGACGGCCCTTCTTCTTGCTCTTATCCAGGGTCTCGGCCAGCTTCTCTGCGCCGGGGGTACCGGCCACGATCTTCAGCAGCTCAGCCTTGCCTGCCTGGAGCTGCTCCTCGGTCACGTGGATGAGCTTGCCGCTCTTGTCCTTCTTGTTGTCCTGTGCTTTCTTTTCGCTCATGGCATCCATCTCCTATGTTCATATGCTTTTCTTTTGTCTCAGTTTATCCCGAAGGGCCAGCAGGTCGGTCTCGTCGGTGACCTGCTTCTTCATCCCTTCGGCCTCTAAAATGGCCCGGTAATCGGCCATGGCCTTGGTTCCCTGTTCCAGGGCCTCCGGCTGGCGCAGGATCTCGGCCAGAAGCTCGATCTCCTCCCGTTCCAGCTCTCCCTCCAGCATACCCAGCTGAATGGCACGGCCCTCCAGCAGCCGCCTTCGCAGGACGGCGTAGATCTTGCCCAGATACTGGGAGGAAAAATGCTCCGGTTCCAGACCGGCAGTCTCCCGGATGAGGCCCCCGTCCAGCATGAGGAGCCGCAGGATGCCCTCCTCCGCCCGGGCGGACCGGGTGTTCTCATAGCGCATCTGCCGGGCCCTGGGCTGGACTTGGGTCACCGGGGTCATATCCCGGCGGGTCTGTTTCTTTTTGGCCGCCCAGTACTTGCTGTTCCGGGCCCGGCTGACCTCCTGGAGGAGGGCCGGTTTGCCGATGCCTGTGAGGTCGGCCACCTGTCCGGCGTAGACCTCCCGCTCCACGGGGCTGTCCAGGCCCGCCAGCATCCCGGCGGCTTCCCGGGCAAATTCTGTCTTCTGGACCGGGTCGGACAGGTCGTATTTGCTTTGGATCTGCCGCAGGTTGTACTCCACATAGTTCTCCGACTGGTCCAGGAGCCGGGAGAAGGCGTCGGGGCCAAACTTGCGGATGAATTCGTCCGGGTCCTTGGCCCCCGTCACCCGGAGGACCCGCACCTTCAGGCCGGTCTTTTCCAGCAGGGGGATGGCCCGGTTGGCCGCCTGGACCCCTGCGGTATCGGAGTCGTAGCAGATGACCACTTCCTTGGTGAACCGGGACAGGAGCTTGGCGTGGTCTGCCGTGAGGGCGGTGCCCAGGCTGGCCACGGCGCAGTCAAACCCCGCCTGGTAGAGGGATATGGTGTCCATATAGCCCTCGGTGAGGACGATCCGCCCCAGCTTGGTGGTCTTGGCCAGGTTCAGGGCAAAGAGGTTCCGGCTCTTGTTGAACACCGGGGAGTCCGGTGAGTTCAGGTATTTGGGGGTGGCATCCCCCAGGACACGGCCGCCAAAGCCGATCACATCCCCCCGCAGGTCGATGATGGGGAACATGACCCGGTTGCGGAACCGGTCATAGATGCTGCCCTTCTGATTGCTGACGGCAAGGCCCGCATCCAGCAGGTCCCGCTTGTCAAAGCCCTTCTGGGCCATGGCCTTGATGAGGCTGTCCCAGCTCTCCGGGGCAAAGCCCAGGCCGAACCGGGTCATGATGCCCTTGGAAAGGCCTCGCCTTCTCAGGTAGTCCAGGCCCTCCCGGCCCACGGGGCTGTGGAGCTGGCTGTGGAAGTATCGGGCGGCCTCCTTGTTCAGGGCCAGGAGGCGTGCCCGTTTTCGGCGGCTGGACTCGTCCATGTCCCGCTCGGGAAACTCCATCCCGGCCCGCTTGGCCAGGAGTCGGACGGCGTCCACATAGGGCAGATTTTCCAGCTCCATCACAAAGGAGATGACTCCACCCCCCTTACCGCAGCCGAAGCAGTGGTAGAGCTGCCGGTCAGGCAGCACGTGGAAGGAGGCGGTTTTCTCCCCGTGGAAGGGGCACAGGCCCCAGTAGCTGCCCCCCTTAGGGGTCAGGGCGACATAGTCGGAGACCACATCCACGATGTCGCTCCGCGCCACCAGCTCGTCCAAAAAGGCAGATGGGATGGCCATACCAGTCACTCCTTTCCTCGGGGTATGTATCTTGGTTTACTTCACGGCCCAGGCCAGAGGGATGAAGGCCTGTCCGTACTTCTCCACGGCGTAGTTGTCGGTCATGCCGGCAATGTAGTCGCAGACCGCCCGGTCTACCCCCTCCCGCATACGGATGTCCTGATAGTCCGGGGGGAGCTTGTCCGGGTCCTTTTGGTAGTACTCAAAGAGGCGGGCAATGAGGTCCTGGGCCTTGGATTCCTCCCCCTTGGCCAGGGGGTTCCGGTAGACCGCCTCGAACATGAAGGCCCGCAGACGGGTCATGGCCGAGCCGCACTCCGGGGACTGGCAGATCTCGTCTTTTCCCTGGCTGGCGGTGACCACGTCGGCCACCAGGGTGTCGATGCGGCCCCCGTGGGTGAATCCCAAAATCTGGGAGATGTCCAGGGGGATGTCCATGGGGTAGATGATCCCGCCCCGCATGGCATCGTCGATGTCGTGGTTGATGTAGGCGATCTTGTCGGCCAGGCGGACCACCTGACCCTCCAGGGTGTCGGCTTTTTTCGGGCCCGTGTGGCAGAGGATGCCCTGGCGGACCTCATGGCAGAGGTTCAGGCCCTCTCCTCCGTTTTCCAACCGCTCCACCACCCGCAGGGACTGCTCGTTGTGACGGAAGCCTCCGGGGAGGATCTCGTTTAAGACCCGTTCTCCGGCGTGGCCAAAGGGGGTGTGGCCCAGGTCGTGGCCCAGGGCAATGGCCTCGGCCAGATCTTCGTTCAGAGCAAGACCCCGGGCAATGGTCCGGGAGATCCGGGCCACCTCCAGGGTGTGGGTCATACGGGTGCGGTAATGGTCTCCCTCGGGCTGGAGAAAGACCTGAGTCTTGTGCATGAGCCGTCGGAAGGATTTGGAGTGGACGATCCGGTCGATGTCCCGCTGGTAGCAGGTGCGGATGTCACAGGGTTTCACGGGCCGCTGCCGTCCCTTGGAGCGGACGGACAGGGCGGCAAAGGGTGACAGGGTCTGCTGCTCCCGGGCTTCGGTGATCTCCCGTAAGGTCATAAGGGCCCTCCCTTCTCATGGGGTGACATAGTATGTCGTTGGTACGATCATCAATAATACACGCTTCATTCGTACCATCTCATAAGCCTCCCTCCCAGAGGGAGGTGGCTCGCCGCAGGCGAGACGGAGGGAGTTTGGCAACCAACGTACGCATGCTCCCCCAGTCACCTTCGGTGACAGCCCCCTCCCGGAGGGGGCCTTTTCATGATGGAAACGATATTCGCAGAGGCCATACTTTCACTGGTCCTGCCACGTTTCGGGCGATTCGTGAATCGCCCCTACGAAATGGTTGGTTTTCGGTATCTTTTTGCGGATACTCGTGCTTATTGTTTTATACGCAGACGGCAGAAAAAATCCTGCCGGTATTCTCAACTTTTTTCGCTTAATTTTCCACCGGGGCGGCCTTGAAGACCTCCCCCAGGTGCTCGGCAGCGATCTGTCCCGCGGTGAGTTCGGTGATGCGGGCCTCGTAGCCCGCCCAGTTCTCGGCGGGGAGCAGGGCGTGGATGCGCACATCGGCCCCGTACTCGATCTCACCCAGGATGCCCTGGGCGGCGGTCACCTCCAGCTTCATACGCTCCAGGAGGTTGTAGGGGCAGCTGACGGCGGTCTCGGCCCACTGACGGACCACGGAGATGCCGGCCTCGGTGAGGGTGTCCTTGGCGGACTTGGTATAGGCCCGGACCAGGCCGCCGGTGCCCAGAAGGATGCCGCCAAAGTACCGGGTGACCACGCAGCAGACGTTCTCCACACCGGCCCGGGTGAAGACCTCCAGCATGGGCTGACCGGCGGTACCCTGGGGCTCACCGTCGTCGGAGTAGCGGGTGATGTTCCCCTCCCGGATGATGTAGCACCAGCAGTTGTGGCGGGCATCGTAGTACTTGGACTTCATTTCGGCGATCCACATACGGGCCTCTTCCTCGCTCTCCACTCGCCAGATGTGGCCGATGAAGCGGGACCGCTTTTCCACGAACTCGGTCTCATGGTCCCGGGCAGGGACGTAATATTCTACTGCCATGGTTCATTCTCCCCTTCTATCTTTCAGGTTCGACGATCAAAAAAAGCATCGCAGATTTTCGCCGCCGCAGCGGCGAAAGAAAATAGAATCATTTTTTCCGGTGACATGCGCATCGGAAAAAATACTTCTCAGCCTGCCAGTGTGCCCACAGGGCGCGCGCAGTCAGGCTGCAAGCCCATCTTCCGGAAAAGGCTCTGCCTTTTTCGGAACGTTAGTCCTCCCAGAATTCTTTGGGCTGGGTCCAGCCGTCGATGATATAGTCTTTCACCTGGCCTACCGTCTTTTCCGAGCAGACGGCCACCACCTGGATGGTTGCGTCGTACTCCACGCTCTCCACCTTGGCGTCCCGGTAGAGGGTCTCCAGGATGCCACCCTTGTCGTAGGGCAGGGCCAGGGTGACCCGGTAGAAGCCGGTATCCAGCCGCTTGCCGATCATGGCCAGCAGGCGGTCCAGGCCCTCGTGGGTCTTGGCGGAAATGGAGACGATGTCCTCGCCGTGGGGCTTGATATCCCCCACATAAACGTCAGATTTATTAAACACATCGATGCGGGGGGTGGTGGCTGCCCCCAGCTGCTCGATGAGCTTTTCCACCACGGCGGCCTGGTCCCGCCACTCGGGGTTGGAGGCATCGATCACGTGGAGGATCAGGTCGGCGTAGGTCAGCTCCTCCAGGGTGGCCTTGAAGGCCTCCACCAGATGGTGGGGGAGCTTGCGGATGAAGCCGACGGTGTCGGAGATGAGGACGGTGAGGGTGTCGGAGATCTCCAGGGTGCGGGTGGTGGTGTCCAGGGTGTCGAAGAGCCGGTTCCGGGCGGGGATGTCCGCATCGGTGAGGGCGTTGAGCAGGGTGGACTTGCCCGCATTGGTGTAGCCCACGATGGCCACCACGGGGACCTCGTTCTTCTCCCGTCGGTCCCGCTGGACGGCACGGACCCGGCGGACCTCCTCCAGGTCCTCGGAGAGCTTGGCGATCTTCCGGCGGATGTGGCGGCGGTCGGTCTCCAGCTGGGTCTCACCGGGGCCGCGGGTGCCGATGGGGGACTTGCCGCCGGAGGCGGTCTGGCGGACCAGATGGCCCCACATACCCGTCAGACGGGGCAGCAGGTACTTGTACTGGGCCAACTCCACCTGGAGGCGGCCCTCACGGGTCCGGGCCCGCTGGGCGAAGATGTCCAGGATGAGACCGGCCCGGTCAATGACCTGGACACCGATGTCCTCGGTGAGGACTCTCTGCTGGGAGGGAGAGAGCTCGTTGTCGAAGACCACCATGTCGGCCCCCTGGGCCTGGACCAGCTCCCTGACCTCCCACACCTTACCCTCACCGATGAAGGTGCGGGCCTCGGGGGTGTCACGGTTCTGCAGGACCATGCCCACAGCTTCGCCGCCGGCGGTCTCCACCAGGGCGGCCAGCTCCTCCAGGGAGGTCTCGGTGGCGTTGTCCTCCCGGGGCAGGCTGTAGGCACTCAGGCCCACCAGGACGCAGCGGTTTCGGGCTTCGTCCATGTGCACGTTGTGTTTGTCGATCATGGGGATCCTCCTTTGTGGAGCGTCTTTTTCGGGTCACTTCACCAGCACTTTGGTGATTTGGCCGATATACATCCGGTGATAGTCTTTTTCGGGGTAGCAGTCCAGCCCGCATGGGTCCATGTGGGCCGGGTCCAAATCATTCCAGTAGAGTTTTCTGCACACCAGGACCAGGTCGGCCTCCTGAATGTAAGGGGCCTCCTCCCCGGCCATGGCCACATGGAAGCCGCAGTGGGCAAACTTATCCTCGTCCCGCCCGCTGGCGGTGCCGCAGTAGGCCAATTCCTTCCGCCATTCCTCCGAGAAGAAGGACAGGGTGAAGTGGTCGGTCTTTTCCAAAAACGCAAAGGTGTATCGCTGGGGGCGCACGTAGATGGTGGCCACATTTTGATTCCACAGGACCCCCAGGCCGCCCCAGCTGGCGGTCATGGTGTTGCAGTGGTCCCGGGTACCGGCGGTGATGAGGGTCCACCGGTCATCGAAAAGGGAAAATACGTTTCCCTGCAGCTCTATGGGGTCAAGTTCCTGAAACATGGTCCTTCCTCCTGTTCTGGGGGGCTTATACTTTTCATGCTATAAAGCTGGGTTTATTGATGCCCTAAGCCTCCCCTGTGCAAGGGGAGGTGGCTCACCGTCAGGCGAGACGGAGGGGTTGTCACGGAAAAGTTGCGAATTCGCCCTAACTTTCGGTAAAATCGGTAGGTTCTGCTGCACAATCCCTCAGTCACCTTCGGTGACAGCTCCCTTTGCACAAGGGAGCCTTTCCTCGTCCTGTGACGATAGCTCTTCGATCAGCTGAAAACCGGTATCGCCCCCCTTTAGTGTATGCGGGGAGACTTGGTCAGGATACAGTCCTAGGGAAGACCCTGGCTTCGGTTTTGAAGCCTTTGGACCTTCCCTGTCTGTCTTTCATAAGCAAAAACCCGTGCCGAGAACGGCACGGGTCCGAAGCCAAGGTTATTAGTTTTCTAAACCGAACTTCTTGTTGAAGCGGCTGACGCGACCGCCAGTATCCACCATCTTCTGCTTACCGGTGAAGAAGGGGTGACACTTAGAGCAAACTTCTACGCGGATATCGCCCTTGGTAGATCTTGTCTCGATAACGTTACCGCAAGCACAACGGATAGTAGCCTGCTCGTACTTGGGATGGATGCCTTCCTTCATGAGTGTTCACCTCTTTCTGAAAATCAAAAATAAGTACGCTTTCTAAGCGCATACAGTATATTAACACTTTTGCTCCGAAAAAGCAACTCTTTTTTTCGGAAAAATTTCAAAAATTTTTACTTAATCTGGTAGGAGGACCCCGGTGTTGGGCCGCAGGAACCACAAAATACGGCGGGTCACCTTCCGGCCGGTGAGTTCCTCCAGAGCATAGGCGTAGGCGGCCAGCTGACCCCGGTAGTTTTCCCCCCGCTGGGGTGCCTCGGCGGCAGAGACCCGGTCGGTCTTGAAGTCCAGGATGGTGATGCCGTCGGGGCCGGTGAACCAGCAGTCGATGACACCCTGGAGAAGGACCTCCTCCCCTTCCGGGACCTGGGGATAAAACTTGCGGGCGGGTGCCAGGAGGGAGAAGGGATACTCCCGGTGAAGGTCCTCGCTCTCCCGCAGTTCCCGGCCCAGGTCAGAGGAAAAGAACCGGGCCATGGCCTGGATATCCACGGCTTCGGCCTGCTGCTGGGTGAGATACTCCTGGGAAACCAGCCGGGCCAGCTCCTCTTTGATCTCCTCCACCGACCCGGTGCGGTCCAGGCGGATACACTGCATGGCCGTGTGGAGGGCGGTGCCCTTCTGGGCAGGGGTGAGACCCAGCTCCTCCTGGGCGAACCGGGGCCGGTAGAAGGGCCTGGGCTCCTGGGTGGGGCCCTGGTCCAGGAGGAAGGCCCCGGGGGTGTCCTCCTCCCCCACCACCTGGGTGGCGGTGACCTTGGCGGGGGTGGCAGCGGACAGGCCGTGGGGGTACTGCCAAGTGAGATCAGCCAGCAGGGCCTCCAGGTCGGCGGCGGTCTCTTCCTCCTGACGGACGGTTTCCCGCCGGAGGATCTCCTCCGACACGGCCCCGGCATGATACCGGATGACCCAGGGAGGGCCGTACCTGCCGGGGACGGAGGCTGCCATGCCCCCTGCCGCCTGCCGGAGGGCATCTCCCTCGGGACGGGCCAGGGCGGTGAGGATGAGCCACTGGCCCACACTGGAGCAAGCGGACAGGACTCTGGGGTCGGCGGGACAGGACAGGCTGTCGGCCAGATTCTTCAGGTCGGAGGTGCCGTAGGCCAGGGCGTGGGTCATGATGAGCTTTTCCTTGGCCCGGGTCATGGCCACGTACAGCAGGCGCATCTCCTCGGCCAGCATTTCCCGGCGGAGGGCCAGGGCCACACCCGTCCGGGCCAGGGTGGAAAACTCCACGTTGGTCTCCCGGTCCAGGCCCTTGGCCCCCAGACCCAGCCTGGGGTGGAAGAGGACGGGCTTCATCATGTCGTTCTGGTTGAACCGCCGGCCCAGGCCGCACAGGAAGACCACTGGATATTCCAGGCCCTTGGACCGGTGGATACTCAAGATCTTCACGCCCTCGCTCTCTCTGGAGGGGACGGAGGCAGACCGGAGGCCGCCGCTCTCCTGGACCCGGTCCAGGTGGAGCAGGAAGCCGAAGAGTCCCTTGTGGCCGGTGCCCTCAAAGCGGCGGGCAAGCTCATAAAAGGCCAGCAGATTCTCCCGACGCTTCTCCCCGTTGGGCATGGCAGCGAACAGTTCAAGGAGATCCGTCCGGCGATACAGGTCCCACAGGAGCTGATGGCTGGACTTCTCCCCTGCCCCAAAGCGCAGGGTCTCCAGATGGTCCAGGAAGGACTGACAGTCGGTCATGCCCTGGTCGGCAGCAGCCCGGAGGGCGGTGTAGAAATCCCC
>JAFVUT010000069.1 GCA_017502545.1 Ruminiclostridium sp. | reverse complement strand
GCCCCCTCATCAGTCACCTGCGGTGACAGCTTCTCCCCAAGGAGAAGCCTTGCCTTCGGACGCAAGAAGCCTTCTCCCTGGGGAGTAGGTGCCCTCGAAGAGGGCGGATGAGGGGTCCGTGCTTGTAGGGGCGGCTATCAGCCGCCCGCCAACGTGATGTTGACCTGTGATGTAGCAGAATACAAAAAGGCCCCCTCCGGGAGGGGGCTGTCACCGAAGGTGACTGGGGGAGCCTGCGTGACCTTACGTTTGCAAACTCCCTCCGTCACGGCTTCGCCGTGCCACCTCCCTCGGGGAGGGAGGCTAATCTTTCTATTTTGAAACACAAAGAAACGAGGTGATGGAATGGCACTGTATGTGATCGGCGACACCCACCTGTCCCTGGGCAGCAGCAAGCCCATGGATGTCTTCGGCGGGGCCTGGGAGGGCTATGTGGAAAAGCTCACGGAAGGCCTTTCCGTCCTGACCCAGGAAGACACCCTGGTCATCGCCGGGGACGTCTCCTGGGGGATGAGCCTGGAGGAGTCGGAAAAGGACTTCGCCTGGCTCAACAGCTGGCCGGGGAAGAAGATCATCCTGAAAGGCAACCACGACTACTGGTGGAACACCGCCGCCAAGATGAACCGCTTCTTCCAGGAGAAGGGCTTCGACACCCTCCACATCCTCCACAACAACTGCCATCTGTACGGGGACGTGGCCCTCTGCGGCACCCGGGGGTGGTTCTATGAGGAGGAGAAGGAGGGGCAGAGCGCCAAGGTATTCAACCGGGAGCTCCAGCGGCTGGAGACCTCCCTGAAGGCGGCAGGGGAGAGGGAGAAGCTCTGCTTCCTCCACTACCCCCCCTACTACACCGGCTACACCTGCGAGCCCATCCTGGAGATTTTGGAAAAATACCGGGTCAAGACCTGCTATTACGGCCATCTTCACGGGGGCAGCCATCGGCTGGCCATCCAGGGAGACCGGAGAGGGGTAGCCTATCGGCTGATCTCGGCGGATTTTTTGAAATTTCGGCCGGAAAAAATCATGGAATGATGAAAAAAAGTCTGGTAATTCCGGACGAAATCTGCTATCATAGGCAGAGTATACTGCAATACCATGCCCTCACAGTGCTTATGTGATGTCTGGAGGGCGTTTTACAGGAGGAAAAAAGGACATGATTGTCAAGAGCGTTGTTGAAAACAAAGAAAAGTACGAAGTCGAACTCATCGTGGAAGTTTCCGCAGAGGAGTTTGAGGCTGGCCTGAACAAGGTTTACCTGAAGAACCGCAGCAGCATCAACGTCCCCGGCTTCCGCAAGGGCAAGGCTCCCCGTAAGGTCATCGAAGGTATGTACGGCGCAGGCGTCTTCTACGAAGAGGCACTGGAGCTGGTCTACCCCGAGGCCTGCAACGCAGCCATCGCAGAGAAGGGCCTGGATCACGTGGCTCCTCCTCAGGTCGAGATCCTGACCCTGGGCAAGGAAGGCTTCTCCTTCAAGGCTGTTGTCACCGTCCGTCCCGAGGTCACTCTGAAGGAGTACAAGGGCCTGGAGGCTGACAAGGTCCTGCCCACCGTCACCGAGGCTGCTGTGGACAACGAGCTGAAGGTCTATGTGGACCGCGCTACCCAGCTGATCGCTGTGGACCGCGCAGCTGAGCTGGGCGACACCGCTGTCATCGACTATGTTGGCCTGAAGGACAACGTTCCCTTCGCAGGCGGCACCGCACAGGACTATGCTCTGGAGCTGGGCTCCAACACCTTCATCCCCGGCTTCGAGGATGGCGTTGTTGGCATGGCTGCCGGTGACATCAAGGACATCGAGCTGTCCTTCCCCGAGACCTACCACGCAGAGGAGCTGGCAGGCGCAGCTGTCGTCTTCCAGGTCAAGTGCAAGGAAGTCAAGGCTAAGCAGCCCCCCGTTCTGGACGACGAGTTCGCCAAGGACGTCTCCGAGTTCGACACCATGGAAGAGTTCCGTGCTTCCCTGAAGGAGAAGGTCATCGACCGCAACATGCAGCAGTCCGAGGCTCAGTTCCGCCAGGCTCTGCTGGGCCAGCTGTGCGACCAGATCGACATCGAGCTGCCCGCAGGCATGATCGAGACCCAGGTCGACCGCTTTGTTGACAACTATGCCGCTCGTCTGGAGCAGCAGGGCATCACCATGGACATGTACATGCAGTACATGAACATCGACATGGCCAAGATCCGTGAGGACCTGCGTGAGCCCGCTATCCTGCAGACCAAGCAGCAGCTGGCTCTGGATGCCGTCGCAGCAGCAGAGGGCATCGTCATCACCGACGAGGACGTGGAAGCAGAGGTCAAGAAGGCCGCTATGAACCTGGGCGTCCCCTACGAGAGAGTTGCCGAGGGTCTGGACCGCGACAACCTGAAGAAGGACCTGGCCCGCGACAAGGCTATGGCTGTGGTTGCTGAGAACGCAAAGGCAAAGCTGGTGGAAGTGGCTGACAACGGTGAGATCGAGATCAAGACCGTCACCAAGGAAGAGGTCGAGGCTGAGCAGGCTGAAGAGAAGCCCAAGAAGAAGACCACCCGCAAGAAGAAGACCGAGACCGAAGAGGTCAAGGAGGAGAAGGTCGAGGAATAATCCTCCCTTCGTTGGGGTATACTTACCCTGACTATCAAAAGGAGATCCTGTATCATGAGTTTAGTACCCTATGTAGTGGAACAGACCAGCCGCGGCGAACGGTCTTATGACATTTTCTCCCGACTGCTGAACGACCGGATCATTTTCCTGACCGGAGAAGTGAACGATGCCATGGCCAGCGTCATCGTGGCAGAGCTTCTGCATCTGGAATCCCAGAACCCCGACCAGGACATCCAGCTGTACATCAACAGTCCCGGCGGCTCTGTTACGGCAGGCATGGCCATCTATGATACCATGCAGTATATCAAGTGTGACGTGTCCACCATCTGTGTCGGCATGGCAGCCAGCATGGGTGCCTTCCTGCTGGCAGCAGGTGCCAAGGGCAAGCGCATGGCTCTGCCCAACGCAGAGATCATGATCCACCAGCCTTCTGCCGGTACCCAGGGTCAAATCACTGACATGGCCATTCATCTGAAGCGTCTGGAGACCATCAAGAAGCGCATGAACCACATCCTTGCGGAAAACACCGGCAAGCCCCTTGATGTGGTCACCGCTGACTGTGAGCGTGACAACTTCATGTCCGCAGCAGAAGCTGCTGAATACGGCCTCATTGACAAAGTGATCGAAAAGCGCTGATATGACAAGAAAAGGGGGGCGATCCTGTCCCCCTTTTTCTGCATTCCTGCGAAAAAAACGAGGTGAATGGATTATGACCAAGAACGAGGATAAGAGAGCGATCCGCTGCTCCTTCTGCGGCAAGCACCAGGATCAGGTTGCCAAGATCATCGCCGGTCCCGGCGCATACATCTGCAACGAGTGTGTCCATCTGTGCATGGATATCCTGGACGATATGCCCATCCCTGAGGAGCAGCTGGCCGGGGATATGCCCGACATCATCCCCAGCCCCAAAGAGATCAAGACCTATCTGGACGAATACATCGTGGGCCAGGACGCAGCCAAGGTTGCCCTGTCCGTGGCCGTCTACAACCATTACAAGCGCATTTACTTCGGCGGAGGGGACGATGTGGAGCTCCAGAAGAGCAACATCCTCCTGCTGGGCCCCACCGGCAGCGGCAAGACCCTGCTGGCCCAGACTCTGGCCAAGATCCTGAATGTGCCCTTTGCCATCGCCGATGCCACTACTCTCACCGAGGCCGGCTATGTGGGCGACGACGTGGAGAACATCCTCCTGCGTCTGGTCCAGGCCGCCGACTACGACGTGGAGCAGGCCGAGCGGGGCATCATCTACATCGACGAGATGGATAAGATCGCCCGCAAGAGCGAGAACACCTCCATCACCCGCGATGTCTCCGGCGAAGGTGTCCAGCAGGCTCTGCTGAAGATCCTGGAGGGCACCGTGGCCAACGTGCCTCCCCAGGGCGGCCGCAAGCACCCCCACCAGGAGTTCATCCAGGTGAACACCCGCAACATCCTCTTCATCTGCGGCGGCGCATTCGACGGCGTGGAGAAGATCATCGAGAAGCGGGTCAACCAGAAGGGTGTGGGCTTCGGGGCCGAGATCATGAGCAAGGACGAGCGCAAGGAGCGCAACGTCCTGGGCCAGATCCAGCCCCACGATCTGCTGAAGTTCGGCATCATCCCCGAGCTCATCGGCCGTCTGCCCATCATCACCGCCCTGGAGCCCCTGAGCCGGGAGGACCTGGTGAAGATCCTCACCGAGCCCAAGAACGCTCTGGTCAAGCAGTACACCAAGCTGCTGGAGTACGACATGGTGGACCTGGTCTTTGACGAGGGTGCCCTGGAAGCCGTGGCCGATCAGTCCATGGAGCGGGGCATTGGTGCCCGAGGCCTCCGTGCCGTTCTGGAGGGGGTCATGACCCAGATCATGTACGACATTCCCTCTGACAGCACCATCACCGAGGTCCACGTGACCCCCGAAAGCGTCAAGGAGGGCAAGGAGCCCATCCTGGTCCGGGACCCTGACCGGGCACCCCGTCCCCGCCTGGGGGCTGCTGCTCTCAAGGCCCAGGCCGGCGGCAAGCAGGACCTCATGTAACCATGGGGACTGCAGCAAACGGTGTTTTGCAGCAGTCCCAGGTAATAAGTAATCGTGAATCAGGAATGAGCGATCGTTTCAGGAGAAGGGAAAGGCTCCCCTTGATAGGGGAGCTGGATGCGAAGCAGCCTGAGGGGTGCTATCCCAGAGTTCAAATTGTCGTATCGGTACGACAGCATACCCTTTGACCCCGCACCCCTCCGCCCCTTCGGGGCACCTCCCCTCACAGGGGAGGCAGAGACGACACCACAGCAGTCCCGATTCCATCTTGCTTCTTACTTTAACTTGGGGGCGTTGCAGTTTGCAGCGTCCCCCTTCCTGCATTTTTCACACAGCATACTACCCAAGAAAGGAAGTGAATTGCTATGCACGAAGAAGAAAAGATCCAGCTGTTCAGCCTGCCCACCCTGGCACTGCGGGGTCTGGCTGTCTATCCCAAGATGATGGTCCACTTCGACGTGGGCCGTGAAATGTCTATCAAGGCCCTGGAAGAGGCCATGAGCAAGAACCAGTATATCTTCCTGGTGGCCCAGAAGGATATCCGGGTGGAAATGCCCGACAAGAACCAGCTCTTTACCATCGGCACCGTCTCTGCGGTCCGCCAGATCCTTCGCCTGCCCGGCAAGAACGTCCGGGTCATGGTGGAGGGCCAGTTCCGTGCCCGCCTGCACAACCTGACCCAGGTGGACCCCTTCCTGGTGGCCGACATTGAGCAGGTGGAGATCCTGGAGGAGGTCCCCAACCGGAACAACACCCTCCGGGCCGAGGCGGCCATCCGCCAGTCCTACGAGCTCTTCGACCGCTACTCTGAGCTGTCTCCCAAGGTGGCCACCAACGAGATGCTCATGAACATCATGTCCAGCGAGGATGCCGGCTACATTGCCGACTTCATCGCCCAGAACATCTCCATGCGGGTCCTGGACAAGCAGTCCATCCTGGACGAGCTCCGTCCCGTCCAGCGTCTGCAGAAGATGAACCGCCTCCTCCGCCGTGAGGTGGACATCCTGGAGATGGAGGCCAGCATCCAGCGCCGGGTCCAGGAGAACATGAGCCAGCACCAGAAGGACGCCTTCCTGCGGGAGCAGGTCCGGGTGATCCAGGAGGAGCTGGGGGACGACGGGGACAGTGAGATCCTCACCTATAAGAAAAAGATCGCCGAGGCCAAGCTCCCCGAAGAGGTGGAGCAGAAGCTCCTGAAGGAAGTGGCCCATCTGGAGAAGCAGCCCTTCGGCTCCCAGGAGGGCTCTGTCCTGCGCAACTACCTGGATGTCTGCCTGGAGCTGCCCTGGAACAAGAAGTCCAAGGAGCGGGTGAGCGTCCCCGCCGCCCGGAAGATCCTGGATGCCGACCACTACGGCCTGGACGAGGTCAAGCAGCGCATCCTGGAGTTTTTGGCCGTCAAGCAGCTGGCCCCCGACCTGAAGGGCCAGATCATCTGCCTGGTGGGCCCCCCCGGCGTGGGCAAGACCTCCATCGGTATGTCTGTGGCCCGGGCCCTGAACCGGGAGCTGGCCCGCATCTCCCTGGGCGGTGTCCACGATGAGGCCGAGATCCGGGGCCACAGAAAGACCTACGTGGGTGCCATGCCCGGCCGCATCATGAACGCCCTCCGTCAGGCCGGCACCAACAACCCCCTGCTGCTGCTGGACGAGATCGACAAGCTGGGCACCGACATGAGAGGCGACCCCGCCTCCGCCCTGCTGGAGGTCCTGGATGCCGAGCAGAATGCCACCTTCCGTGACCACTTCGTGGAGCTGCCCTTCGACCTGTCCGACGTGATGTTCATCACCACCGCCAACAATGTGGGCACCATCCCCAAGCCCCTGCTGGACCGTATGGAGGTCATCGAGCTGGCCAGCTACACCGACGAGGAGAAGCTCCAGATCGCCAAAAACCACCTGATCCCCAAGCAGCTCAAGCGCCACGGTCTGAAGAAGACCCAGCTCAAGCTCACCGACGATGCCATCCGGGAGATCATCGTGGGCTATACCAGAGAGTCCGGTGTCCGTATCCTGGAGCGTCAGCTGGGTTCCCTCTGCCGGAAGGCAGCCATGGCCATCGTGGAGAAGAAGAACAAGACGGTCAGCGTCAACGGGGACAACCTGGAGACCTGGCTGGGTCCCCGGAAGTATTCCCCCGAGAAGAACGGCCTGGAAAACCAGGTAGGCGTGGTCAACGGCCTGGCCTGGACCGCCGTGGGCGGCACCCTGCTGGAGGCAGAGGTCAACGTCCTGGAGGGCTCCGGCAAGATCGAACTCACCGGCAACCTGGGCAAGGTCATGGAGGAGTCTGCCAAGGCGGCCTTCTCCTATATCCGCAGCCGTTCCGTCCAGCTGGGCGTAGAGGCCGACTTCTACAAGAAGAAGGATGTCCACGTCCACTTCCCCGAGGGTGCCGTTCCCAAGGACGGTCCCTCCGCCGGCATCACCATGTGCACCGCCATGGTCTCCGCCCTCACCGGCATCCCCGTCCGGGCAGATGTGGCCATGACCGGTGAGATCACCCTCCGGGGCAGAGTCCTGCCCATCGGCGGTCTGCGGGAGAAGTCCATGGCCGCCCTGCGCAACGGCATCCACACGGTCATCATCCCCAAGGACAACGAGAAGGACCTGGAGAAGATCGACCAGACCGTCCGCAATGCCCTGACCTTCATCCCTGTGTCCCATGTGGACCAGGTCCTGGCCGAGGCTCTGGAGCAGCCTCCTCTGGCCGTTCCTGCCAAGGCTGACGACGCCATCCCCGGCGGCATGGCAGGCACCGATACCCGTACCCCCATCCAACAGGCATAAATAAGGACCATGGAGCCTCCCGGCCGAGGCTCCATGGCCGGTACATTGAGAGGTACCTATGAAACTGAATACACAAAACGCGGAGTTCATCCGCTCTGCGGCCAAGCTGTCGGACTGCCCCCGGGATATCCTCCCTCAGATCGCCTTTGCAGGCCGGTCCAATGTGGGCAAGTCCTCGGTCATCAACCGGCTCCTGAACCGGAAGAACTTCGCCCGGGTGGGTTCCGCCCCCGGCAAGACCACCCACATCAACTACTTCCGCATCGACAAGAAGGTCTACTTCATCGACCTGCCCGGCTACGGCTATGCCAAGGTCTCCAAGCAGGAGAGAGCCCGCTGGGGCAAGCTCATCGAGGACTGGTTTGCCGACACCAGCCTGCTGACCCTGGGCATCCAGCTGGTGGACATCCGCCATAAGCCCACCGCCGACGGCTGCAATATGGTGGAGTGGTTCAAGGCCAGCGGCAAGCCCTTCGTGGTGGTGGCCAACAAGCATGACAAGATCAAAAAGAGCGAGTGGGAACCCAACGTGGCCCGGATCCGTGAGGTCCTGGATCTGCCCGAGGAGGTCCCCGTGATCTCCTTCTCCGCCGAGAAGGGCACCGGTAAGGATGAGCTCATGGCCCTGATCCTGGAGCACATCGAGGCTACCACCGGCGGCGAAGCCATCTCCGAGAGCAACTGAGAGAGCATTTTAGAGAGCGAAAGAGAGAGGAACGAGTCATGAAACGCATTTGGGGCATTTTTATCTATGCGATTTTGGCCGGTTTCTGCATCGGCCTGGGCGGCACGGTCTTCCTGCGGCTGAAGGACGCCTTCCCCGGGGGCAACGTGGTGGGCGCTCTGCTGTTTACCATCGGCCTGTTCGTGGTCTGCACCCGGGGCTACGCCCTGTATACCGGCAAGGTCTGTTATCTCTTTGATAACCCGCCGTCCTATGTGCTGGACATCGTGGTCATCTGGGTGGGTAACCTGTGCGGCTGCGCCCTGATCTCCTGGATGGAGAATCTCACCGGCATCACCGGGGCCGAGGCGGGGATCAACGTCACCGCCGCTGCCTTGGTCCAGGGCAAGATGGAGGCATCCTACCTGAGCCTGTTCATCCTGGGCATCCTGTGCAACATCTTCATCTTCATTGCAGCCAACGGCTATGCCACCAACCCCCACGAGGTGGGCAAATACGTGGCCCTCTTCCTGGGTGTCAGCGTGTTTATCCTCTGCGGCACCGAGCATAGCGTGGCGGATATGTACTACTTCACCGTGTCCGGCGTGCTGTATGACCAGCCCGGTGAGTCCTTCCTGCGGCTAGGTGTCATCACCCTGGGCAACCTGGTGGGCGGCGTGTCCTTCCCCCTGCTGGAGAAGTGGAAGGCCAACCTGGACAAAGCATAACAAAACCGCCGTG
>JAFVUT010000068.1 GCA_017502545.1 Ruminiclostridium sp. | reverse complement strand
TGCTCACCGTGGTCATGATCGTGATGGTGGTGATGCTCGTGGTCGTGGTCGTGATCATGACAGCCACAGGTGCAGTCGGGACCGTGGTCGTGGGCGTGCTGGGCGGCATGCTCGGCAGCCAGACGGGCCAGCTCATCCTTCAGGGTGTCCTTGTTCTCCATGGTCTCCAGGATGGTCTTGCCGTCCAGGTCGTTCCAGGGGGTGGTGATAATGGGGGCGTTGGGGTTATGCTCCCGCAGCAGCTTCACAGTGTCCAGCAGCTTCTTCTCGCTCATGCCGTCAGTACGGCTGAGGACGATGGCAGCGGCGTGCTCCACCTGGTTGTTGAAGAACTCACCAAAGTTCTTCATGTAGATCTTGCACTTGGTGGCATCGGCCACGGTGACAAAGGCGTTCAGCTGGATGTTGGGGTTGTTCAGCCCCTGGACAGCACCGATGACGTCGGACAGCTTGCCCACGCCGGAGGGCTCAATGAGGACACGGTCGGGCTGGTACTGGAACAGGACCTGCTCCAGAGCCTGGCCGAAGTCGCCCACCAGGCTGCAGCAAATGCAGCCGGAGTTCATCTCGGTGATCTCCACACCGGCATCCTGGAGGAAGCCGCCGTCGATGCCGATCTGGCCGAACTCGTTCTCGATCAGCACCAGCTTCTCGCCCTTGTAGGCCTCCTGGATGAGCTTCTTAATGAGGGTGGTCTTACCGGCTCCCAGGAAGCCGGAAAAAATATCAATTTTGGTCATACTTTACCTCCTGGTAAAAATTTCATCATAACTGACTGCCCTGACGGACACCGTCCCGGGCAAACATGGTTTTTATGGTATTCAGGACCCGCTTCTTATCCCCGGTCCAGAGGGGGGCCAGCAGATCCCGCTTGTGGCCGTCTCCCGTGAGACGGTGGATGACCATCTCCGGGGGCAGAAGGGCCAGGCAGTCCTCCAGGAGGAGGACGTATTCCTCCAGTTCCATCACCGGGACCTTCCCTTCCCGCCAGTCCCGGGCCAGGTCGGTCTCCTCCAGCACATGGAGGAGCTGGAGCTTGATGCCGTCTGCCCCGCTTTGGCCCACATAGCGGACGGTCCGGAGCATCTGCTCCCTGGTCTCTCCCGGAAGGCCCAGGATCACATGGGTGATGACCTCCAGCCCGGCTTCCTTCAGCCGGCAGACCGCCCGGTCATAGACTTCCAAATCGTAGCCCCGGCGGATGTATCGGGCAGAGTCCGGGTGGATGGTCTGCAGACCCAGTTCCACCCACACAGGTTTCCGGGCGTTCAGGTCGGCCAACAGACGGATGACCTCCGGGCCCAGACAATCCGGACGGGTAGCGATGGAGAGGGCCACAATTTCCTCGGGCTGGATGGCCTCCCGGAAGATACCTTCCAAATAGGGCAAGGGGCCGTAGGTATTGGTGAAGCTCTGGAAGTAGGCGATGTACTTGCCGCCTTTGTTCTTCCGCTCCACCCGGGCCTTGGCCTGTTCTATCTGGGCAGAGATGCTGCCGCAGGCTGGGGCAGCAAACTCACCGGAGCCCACATCACTGCAGAAGATGCAGCCCCGGTCTCCCACGGTCCCATCCCGGTTGGGACAGGTCATGCCTCCGTCCAGGGCCAGCTTGTAGACCTTGCAGCCGAACCTCGCCTGCATGGCCTGATTCAAGGAACGATACTCCATCATTCCTCCGGCAGCTCATCCTGGGCCCCTACGCAGTAGAGGGTGAAGGTCCCGCCGCAGAGGAGTTTTCCCAAGCCGTCGTGGATCTCTACCTCGGCCACGCAGATGGTCCGGCCCCGGTTTTTGATCCGAGCCTCTGCAATCAGGTGGTCATTTTCGGTATTGCGGTAAAACTCAAAGCTGCTGCTCACGGTCACGTAGCGCATACCGTTGGAACGGGCAGCACCGCCGGAGGCACAGTCGGCCATGGTCAGGAACATCCCCCCGTGGACGGCATTGTACAGGTTCCGGTTCTCCCGCTTTAAGTGGGCCTCCACCTTGGCGTAATCCTTCTCCATGGCGGTCAGGCGGATGCCGTTGTGGAGCATGAAGGAGTTCTTGGCATTGGTGGCATTGATCTTATCTGTATAATCCATCATACCCCTCCTCACAGTAGAATGAAGGTCACACCGTTGTTGTAGCGGTCCAGATCCTCGTCCCGGCGAAGGGCATCGCAGCGGACAAAGGCCTGCCGGGTGGCCTCCTCAAAGATGGAAAAGGCTTCCCCAGGGATCACATCCCGGACCTCTCCCCTTTTCTTCAGGTCGGACAGATACCGGCGGGATGCCGTGCGGATCTTCCCGCCTGTACCGGAGGAGCCATAGCCATGGATGATCTTCAGCACGGCACAGTGCATGGACCGGCTTTGGTTGAGCTCCAGGGTCAGCCGCTTCATGGCCTGGTCCACGGTGGGCTTTCCCAGCTCCAGGTTGATCTCCCGGAGTTTTAAGGCAGATTTCCCTGCCATCTCAGAGACCCATGTTCTTGCGGGTCTTCTCCAGGAAAAAGTCAAAGATCTTCTGGCCGTCCACAGAGCCATTTTCCTCGGTCATCTGCTCGGGGTGGAACTGGACGGTCCAGATGGGCAGGCTGCTGTGCTGCATGGCCTCCACCACGCCGTTCTCGTCCCAGGCGGTGCGATACAGGCCCTGGCCGATCTTATAGATGGCCTGGTGGTGGCTGCTGTTGACCACAAAATGCTCCCCGTAGAGGTCGCTGATCATGGTCATGATACCAGCCTGAACGGGATGGTACTTGGGCTCCCCCTCCGGGGCCTGGTGGATCTCCAGCATACGGTCGTTCATATCCTGGTAGATGTTGCCGCCCAGGGCAATGTTCACTACCTGATGGCCCCGGCAGATGCCCAGGATGGGCTTGTTCTCATACACGCAGCGGTTCACCAGAGCGATCTCTGCCTGGTCACGGGGGAAGTCGATATCATAGGAGCCCAGGTTGCGCTCCATGAAGACACGGGGATCCACATCGCCGCCGCCAGCTAGGATGAGGGCATCGAACTCCATCTCAATGTCGGGGCAGTGGACAGAGATGGGCTCACCCCCGGCCTTTTCCACAGCGGCCTCATAGAGGCCCTTGGACTCAGGGGAGCGGGAAATCAGAATACGAGGTTTCACAGGCATTCCTCCTATATTTCGATAGTGTGACCCAAGGGTCACCTGATGGTTTTCTAACAAATTATTATATCACAAAAGTTTTGGATTGAAAACCATTTTTCCGGATATACGCCAAACGACGTACCGATTTTTCGGTACGTCGTTTGGAAAACGGATCAGTATCCGGGATTAGTACATTGCACCGCTCATGTCGGCTGCGGGCATGCCAGCGCCGGTTGCACCGGGGGTAGCGATACGGTCGCCCACCAGAGCCTCGGTGGTCAGCAGCATAGCGGAAATGGAAGCTGCGTTCTCCAGAGCGGAACGGGTGACCTTGGTGGGGTCAACGATGCCGCACTCGATCATGTCGCAGTAGATCTCCTTGTAAGCGTCGAAGCCGTAGCCCAGCTTGCCGCTGTTCTTGACCTTCTCCAGGATGACGGAAGCATCCAGGCCGGCGTTGGAAGCGATCTGACGCAGGGGAGCGGTCAGTGCACGGCAGATGATCTGGACACCAGTCTTCTCGTCGCCCTCGACCTCGTCGATGAGCTTTTCGACCTCGGAGATGGAGTTGACATATGCGGTGCCGCCGCCGGCAACGATGCCCTCTTCCACAGCAGCGCGGGTTGCGTTCAGAGCGTCTTCGATGCGCAGCTTCTTTTCTTTCATTTCGGTTTCGGTAGCAGCACCAACCTTGATTACTGCAACGCCGCCGGACAGCTTAGCCAGTCTTTCCTGG